>JAZLIA010000021.1:0-30102 GCA_045617125.1 Clostridia bacterium
CTCAAAACGACCCGGCCGGGCTCCCTTGCGGGACCCGGCCGGGTTTGTTTATTTACAAAATAGAAACGAAGGGATCACGCCCACAATTGCGGCCACCGCACAGAAAGATTGCGTAAAGCTTCCTCATCCCGCGTTTCGGCAGGAAGGCGTTCATAGAGTGCGAGGCAATCCTCCCGGCCAAGACGCGCATGAGCAAAGTATAAAAACGCATAAGGCACCGGGAAAGCCTCAAAATGCGCAACATCAGTTGGATAGGGCCAGGCATCCCGATCCTGCAGATAAGGCAGCAGAAAATCGATGCCCCGTGAAAGGCTCCGGCCATCGCCCGCGGTAAAATGCCACAGATCGTCTCCCGGCACCGACGCGGCCTCCGCCAGAATACACAGGTTGTCCAGTGTGAAGGCGGAGTAGTTATACGGCTTTGTACGCGCCAGCTCCCGCGGGAAAGAACCGTCCGGCGCCATCTGCGTAAGCAGCCGCCGGCGGAAGGCGTCCCGGCAGAATTCCAGAATGCCGGGGTTGTCAGTAAAGCGGGCAAACACCGCCGCCTGCATAAAGAAACACACCGCGTGGTTGTTTTCGGTGTTCATTTCCGAAACACCGTTCTCCGAGGTGAGCATCCATCCCAGATACGCGGCAAACCACTCCTTCACGCCCCTATACACTTCTCCGCTCAGCAGGCCCGAGCAGTACAGATTCTCTGCCGCATAGGGCACATCAGCCAGATGAACGGTATCGATCACGCCGATACCGCGCCCGCGGCACACGCCGTGGATCGCCTGTGCGAAGTTCAGGTGCGGGGCCATGCGGGTAGCCTCGTCCAGAAAAAACTCCCGCAGCAGGGTCTGCGCCCGCTCCGCCGCCGCGGCAGAGGCTTCCATGTTTCCCTCGTCGCGCTGCAGCTGCGCCTCCAGCGCCAGCGCGGAAACACGGTTGCGCATCACGCGGAGAAGGAGCCGGTGGACATTAAAATTGTCAGGGTTGCTTTCGCCGTCCCTCCGGATATAGGGCAGGCCGTCCGGCCGGGAGGGATCCGGCCACCAGTAATCGCCCTCGGAGTAAAAATCGTGGATGCCGCCGGCACTGCGTGCGCAGCGTACGTCGGTAATGTGCGGAGCGGGCTGTGTCATCGCCGTCCGCGCCTCCCGGCGGATAAGCTCGCGCCTGACGTCACTGAAAACGGGCTTTTCCCGCGCCGGGGCTTTGGTGGGCATCAGTGTGATCATAGGGCCTTCCTCCGTTCCGGAAACCGTTTTTGTGTTTTCTGGCGTTCATATTAGCGGATGATACCCCCCTGGTCAACCAATTTTGATAAATTGTAAATGTGATATGCGAAAATGCATATTTTTCACGGTCATAAATAATGATATATTATAATTGATTTATTGTTTGCTTCGTCTGCTTACCGGGCCGGAAGCTTTGCCTTCCCCGCGCCCGAAAACATACGCAATGTCCGTTTCCCGAATGAAAGGAAGACGCATATGAAGATTAGACCGCTTCGCTACGCACGCCGTTTGCATCTTTCGTTTCTGCTCATTCTTTTGATCCCGCTGGTGGTGACACTGGTGTTATATGTATATGTGGTCAGGCAAGCCAATGAGCAGTCCGACCGGCTGCACGAGAGTCTGCTGGCCAAGGTGCAATCCGACATGGATGCCCGGCTGCTCACCGCCCGCAGTGTGGGCAGCCGTCTGTTCATCGACGCCGATGTGCGTGCCTTGTCCTATGTGGACGGGGAGATGCAGAGCATTCACGCGATGCCACAGGTGCGCCTGTATCAGGAGCTGAACAGTCTGGTGCTTGCCAACGATTCGCTGAGCGGCATTTTTATATATTATCCCAACGCGCACAAGGTCATCAGCAACAGCGGAAACATGGATTTTTCCTTGTATTATTCACTCTACTACGGCCGGAACTGTCTGCCGGAGGAGGAACTCGCTTCTCTGTTCTCCGGCGAGCATCACTATGACATGCATCTGGTGCGGGCGAAGGGGGACACCTGCCAGCTGATCATGCTGATGAGCCTGCCCGCTGAGAGCGCCCCCCGGCTCACCTCCACCGTGGGCCTCATCCTGTCACCGCAGATGCTGCGTACACAGATGACGATGAACGAGCTCTCCGCCTCCGGCACGGAGCTGTATATTCTGACCAGGGCGGGCGAGATCTACAGCCCGTCCGCGGGTATTACGAGCGCGGAAGGGCTGCCCGTGAACGGCTCCGGCAGCGCCTCGGTGTTTTTCGACGGCGAAAATGTGCGCACCTCCCTGCGCCCGTCCGCCCAGGTGGATCTGAGCTACCTCATGGTCACCCCCGCGCGTCTCATCCATGAGGATGTGCGCAAGCTGCATTTCGTGATCGTGCTGGGGCTGCTGCTGAGCATCCTGAGCGGTCTTTTGCTTTCAAAGCACCTCACCGTGAGCAACTATGACCCTGTAGACCGGCTCCTTCGCACTATCCGCTCCGGCACCGATGAAACGAACGCCGCCGCATCCGGCGTAGACGACCTGGTGTGGGCCAGCCGCGAGGTGGAGCAATTATACCGTAACTCGGTAAACAACGAACGCCTCCTGCGTGACAGCCACCGCCAGATGCGGGATTACTGCCTGCTCCAGCTGCTAACAAAAGGCCATGTGGAACGCCCGGAATTGTACGGCCTGCAGCTTTCCTCCGCCTGCTTTGTCACAGTGATCCTCCGGGTGCCAGACGCCGCGGAGCTCAAGGAGACCGAGCTTGCCCTGCGTGCCACCATCCTGCGCGGCCTGTTTGAGGAAAAACTGAAACCGCTCTGCCCGGTGGAAGCGCTGGAATGGGGCGATGCCGTGATCGCCCTGATCTCCCTTCCCGATCAGGAGCCCGCGCGCCTTTCTCAGGTGCGGGAAGCCTGTGAGGAGGTGCAGACTACCGTGGAGACCACGCTGCACTTTTCCTGCGCGGTGTTCATCGGGCCCGTTGCCGCCGGCGTGGAAGAGATCCCCGCCGCTTACCGCAGCACGCTGGATCTGGAGGAATACCGTCCTTTGCTGGACACCAGCGTGATCAGTGCCTCTGAGATCACGGCTCTGAGAAGCGGCTACGATTTTTCAGGAGAGGACGAGGAAAAGCTGAAGAACGCCGTGTCTGTAGGCAATGAAGCCTCCGCTCTGAAGCTGCTCGCGGAGATCTTTGACCGCAACCGCCGGGCCGGGATCAGCCCGGATCTGTACTGGTGCCTGGTGTACGCCATTGCGGGAGTGCTGCTCCGCGGCGCCAACAACGGCGGCATCCGGGACGCTGCCGGATACCTCACCGTTCATCCCTCCCTGATGAAGCGCAAGCCGGGGGCCGATCTGGAAAACGCGCTGGCGGACATCGTATCCGGACTGTGCCGCGAGATCGCCCGCGCCGGGGCCGAAGCCGACAGCGACAGCGCCTTCTGCGGCGAAGTGGAAAGCTTCATCCGCGACCATTTTACCGACCCGGATCTGAACATCTCCTCCGTGTCGGACCGTTTCGGCCTGACTCCCGGCTACCTGAGCGCACGCTATAAGCGGCAGACCGGGCGGAGCCTTCTGGACTTTATCAACACCTCCCGTCTGGATCTGTCGGAGAGCCTGCTCAAAAACGGTCTCACCGTGTCGGAGGCCGCCGAGCGCTCCGGCTTCAGGGACAGTAGCAGCCTCATCCGCGCCTTCAAGAAAAAGAAGGGCATCACGCCGGGCCAGGTAAGGCAGATGCCGGAATAAACATGCCTTCATCCTTTCACACTTTTGTTCAAAACTGCCTTCTGCCAACCAATTTGAACATTTGTCAACTCGAAATCACGGTTTTGACAAGGAAAAACGCAGTTTTGAGCCTGTTATCAAAGGTAAGGATACGCTATAGTAATATCAACTGAAAAACAGCCTGTCGGGTATAAAGCCCGGCAAACAATCAGAAAGGGGAATACCACATGAACACCAAGCACCGCGTATTCGCACTCCTGCTGGCGGTCGTGACCGCACTCACTCTGCTCACCGTTTCCGCTTCCGCGGAAGAGCCCCTCACCTACTGGGTGGAGCTGACCAGCACCGTGGCTACCAACTTCTCCAACCTGGGTGACACCCCCTTCGGCAAGGGCCTGGTGGGAAACACCGGCATCGAAGTCGTCTTCCAGCATCCCGCTTCCGGCCAGGCCGGCGAGCAGTTCTCCCTCATCATTGCTGACGGAAACCTGCCCGACATCATGGAATACAACTGGGTGACCAGCTATCCCGGCGGCCCCGAAAAGGCCATCAAGGACGGCGTGATCATTGAGCTGAACGATGTAATCGACCAGTACTGCCCCAACCTGAAGGCCTATTTCGAGTCTCATCCCGACATCGCCAAGGCCTGCAGGACCGATGAAGGCCACTACTATTGCTTCCCCTTCATCCGCGGTGATGAAGGCCTGCTCAACACCATCGGCCTCATGATCCGCAAGGACTGGCTGGATGAGCTGAACCTTGAGATCCCCACCACCATCGATGAATGGCACACCGTGCTCACCGCTTTCAAAAATGAAAAGGGCTGCGCCGCTCCTTTCACCTTTGAATACACCAACAACCAGTATCTGGGCGCGAACCCCTTCGTGGCCGCCTTCAACACCAACTATTCCTTCTATATCGGCAGCGACGGCAGCGTACACTTCGGTGCCGCCGAGGAAGGCTACCGCAATTATCTGCAGACCATGCATGACTGGTATGCCGAGGGCTTGATCGACGCTGACATCGCCACCATGAAGAATGACCAGGTCGCCGCCAAGATGACCAACGACGGTGCCGGTGCTTCCATGGGCCAGAGCGGAAGCCGTCTGGGCACCTGGACCGCTTCTGCCCGCAAGACCAACGCAAACTATCTGCTCGCTCCCTGCCCGCAGCCCACTGTGGAAAAGGGTGCCTTCGCCGAGTTCGGCTACATTGAGGTTCCCTACTCCGGCAGAGCTTCCGCTGCCATCACCACCTCCTGCAAGGATGTGGCCCGCGCCGCCGCCCTGCTCGACTACGCCTACGGCGAAGCCGGTCATGACTACTACAACTTCGGCACCGAGGGTGTTTCCTACACCATGGTCGGCGATATGCCCACCTACACGGATCTGATCCTCAACAATCCCGACGGCATGCCCATCTCCAACGCCATGTCCGCCTACATCCGCGGCAACTACAACGGCCCCTTCGTGCAGGATGTGCGTTACCTCGTGCAGTATTACACCCTGCCCGAACAGCGTGACACGCTGGACCAGTGGGGTGCTTCCACCTCCAACGCGGCCGCTCATGTGATGCCCCCCATCACCCCCACCTCTGATGAGAGCAAGGAATTTGCCACCATCATGAACCAGGTGAACACCCGCCGCGACGAAATGACCCTCAAGTTCATCTTCGGCGACGAGAGCCTGGAGAACTTCGACAACTATGTTGAAGAACTCATGAGCATGGGTCTTGAACGCGCCATCGAGATCGAAAACGACGCTCTGGCCCGCTACAACGCCCGCTGACGGTATTACCGGGGAACGGGAAGCGATTCCCGTTCCCGGTTTTTCCTTTTATGTACACTGCAGCCCACTTTAGTATTCATCTGATGAGGAAATGATACGATGAAAGCTGAAACGAAACGCATGCTCCGCTCGGACTGGGTGCGCAACCGCTCCCTGTATCCGCTTGTCCTGCCGGTGATCGCCTTCTATATTCTGTTTCACTATATGCCCATGTACGGCGCGATCATCGCGTTTCTGGACTATACCCCCCGTCTTGGCGTAGCCGGAAGCGACTGGGTGGGCCTGTATAACTTCAAGCGCTTTTTTAACGATATCTATTTTAACCGCCTGATCAGCAACACGCTGCTGCTCTCCGGGTACGAGATCCTGTTCGGGTTCCCGGCCCCCATCATTCTTGCGCTTCTCATCAACGAGGTGCGCAACAAGGTGTTCAAAAACACCGTGCAGACCCTCACCTACCTGCCGCACTTCATCTCGCTCATCGTGGTATGCGGCATGATCACCGACTTCAGCCTGTCCACAGGCCTTTTCAACGACATTATCGCGCTCCTCGGCGGGAAGCGCTCTCCGCTTTTGCAGAACCCCGCCCTGTACCGGACCATCTACGTCCTTTCCGGTATCTGGCAGCAGGTGGGCTGGGGCTCCATCATTTATCTTTCCGCCCTCTCCGGGGTGGACTCGCAGCTGTATGAAGCGGCGCAGATCGACGGCGCCGGCAAATGGAAACAGCTTGTGCATGTCACGCTCCCCGGGATCGCGCCGACGATCATCATCATGCTCATCCTCAGGATCGGCCGTATGATGAACATGGGCTACGAAAAGACCATCCTGCTCTACAACCCCGCCACCTACGAGACGGCCGACATCATCTCGTCCTATGTTTACCGCATCGGTCTTCATGATCTGGATTGGAGCTATTCCACCGCCATCGGCCTGTTCAACTCGGTTATTAATCTGATCCTTCTTCTGTTTTCCAATACGGTCTCCAGAAAATTCAGCGAGACCAGTCTGTGGTAAGGAGGGTGAGTTCGATGTCTGTAAAAGAATTCAAAAGCACAAAGATCCGCCGTCCTTTGACCGAAAGGATCTTTTCACTGGTAAACGGGCTGCTCCTGATCCTGATCTGCTTCATCTGCCTGTATCCCATGTGGTATGTCGCGATGGCCTCCCTGTCCGACAGCGCACTGCTCACGCAGCATGTGGGGCCGCTCTTCGCGCCTCTGGGCTTTTCCTTCAACGCCTACAGCAAGGTGTTTGACAACCCCATGATCGGCAGCGGCTACTTAAACACGCTTATCATTCTGCTGGTGGGTGTAACGGGCGACATCGTGATGTCCGCTCTGGGCGCCTATTTCCTTTCACGAAAAAAAGTGCTGTTCAAGAAGCCCATCATGCTTATGATCGTGCTCACCATGTTCTTCTCCGGCGGCATGATCCCCTTCTATCTGAACCTGCGCGACCTGCACCTCACCAACAGTCTGGCCGGGCTCATCATTCCCTTCCTGATCAACACCTACAACATGATCATCATGCGCACCTCGTTTGAATCCATCCCGGATTCGCTCATCGAGGCGGCGCAGATCGACGGCGCATCGCATATCCGCATCCTCTTCAGGGTGGTGCTTCCCCTGTCCAAGGCCATTATCGCCGTCATGGTGCTCTACTACGGCGTGAGCATCTGGAACAGCTGGTTCTGGGCCGCCGCCATCCTGCGCGACCGTCAGATGCTGCCTCTGCAGGTGATCCTGCGTGAGATCCTGCTTTCCAACGACGTCACCTCCATGAACGCGGGCGCAAGCGCATCGGACGCCGAATCCATCGCCATGTCCATCAAATATGCCACCATCATGGTGGCCACCGTTCCCATCCTGTGCGTGTATCCCTTCCTGCAGAAATACTTCACCAAGGGCGCACTCGTGGGCGCAGTAAAAGAATAAAGCCTGACGGCGCGGTTCCGGACGGCACGGGAGGAACATCCTTCATGGAACACACATTTGACCTTCTCCGCTCCAGAATGGAGCATCTCTTTGAAAAGATCGCGGAAGAAAAGGAAAACATCACGGTGGACGGAGTGCCGGGCTACAACGCCAAAGCCCAGTTCACAAACGGCAAGGTGATCTGTGAATCCGCCTATGTGATCTGCGAATTGCTGCCTCCCGAAAAAAAGGAGGACGGGCTTTGCCAATTGCGGCAGGTGATCCGTTTCACCTCCCGCATGCTCTTTGAGACCTGGGGCATCCTCTACGCCCTGCAGGGCATCTATCGCCTCCGTCAGCACGGCCTGCTGGACCGGGCCGCTGATGAACAGGACCTGGAAACCCTTAAAAAAGCGCTGGACTGGCGCACCTTTGTGGACACCGAAAACGACTTTGCTCTGATCCGCAAGCCCACCAACTACTACGGTGTGGCTTTCGGCATCGCCCGCTACCGTGAATTGCTCGGCTGGGAGCCGGTGCGCTACAGTCAGGTGCTGCTTAGTCACCTTCTTGATCATATCTCCCGCTATTCCGGTGAATACGGCTTTATGGACGAGACCCGGGGCAGCGGCCGCTATGACCGTTACAGCATTCTCATCCCCGCCGAGATCACCGAGCTGGTGCTCTCCACCGGCTGGGAGGAGCCCGAACTGATCCGCAGCATGCTGAACTGCTCAGCCCATATCTGCCTGCACATGGCCTGCAAAGCGGGCACCGGTTTTTCCTACGGACGCAGCATCGGCGCTTACGGCGACACCGCAGCGCTGCAGATCCTGTCCACCGCAGCGGCGCTGGGCGGCATCTTCTCCCCGGAGGAGGAGACACTGGCCCGGGGTTATTGCTGCGCACTGGTTCACAGCATGGTTCATTTCTGGTATGATGAAGACATGCAGTCCATCAACATGTGGGAAAAGGGCCGCCGCACCGATGGCTACCGCAACAAGAACCGCATTCTGGGCGAGAACCTGAGCCTGTTTAACCAGATCATCGTGGCAGAGGAGCAGTGGCGGCGCATCGGCCTCACGCTGGAAAAAGAGCCCGAGGGATGGGAAAAGCTGGCGGAAAAGCAGCCCCGCTTCAGTCTCACCCGCTTTACCGAGCTTCCTTTGCCGCGCAGCCTCGCTCTTTTGCGCGACGGGAGCCGGGTATGGTCCCTTCCCGTGATCAACGGCGGCGACGAATACGCCGACCGCGACCCCTATCTGCCTGTGCCGCGCAGCAATTTTCTCTTGGAGGCCGTACCGGATGAAACGCACGGCGCATGGCTCCCCTGCCTGGAAATGAAGGACGGCCCCCTGCTCCTTCCCGCCGGCTTTGCCAGCGAGACCCGTATGGAGGAGGACGGCTCCGTATGTCGGGTATTCATCCGCCAGAAGGGCCTGCTCATCGCGGGCAAGCGCCCCGTTATGACCGATGACCGCGCCGGGATCGAAACAGTGTACACCTTCGCGCCCGGAAGCGTCACCCGGGAGGATACCCTGACCCTTGAAAATGATCTGCTCGAAAACACAGCGTGCGTAAGGCTCCAGTGCGAGATGCTCGGCGGCAGCGTGGAGGCAGAGGGCTACGGCCCGGTTGAGGACGCATGGCATTTGACCGCCTGCGCGGATACGCCCCACGGACGCTGCACGCAGGTGCTCCGCTTCACACGGCGCGACCTTCCCGAAAACGGGACGCTCCGTTTGAAATGGACCTTCCGGTATTGACCCGCCCTCATATACCCTTATCGAAAGCAAAACAGGAGGATCAACCTATGAAAGGCAATTTCGCACCTCATGATGAACAGAAACTGCTTGACCTTGGCGGCGGTGTGACCCGCCGTGTGCTGGCACACGAGCCGCAGATCCTGATTGCGGAGGTCGCTTTTGAGACCGGCGCGGTGGGCGCGGTGCACACCCATCCGCACACCCAGTGCAGCTATGTGCTCTCGGGCCGCTTCCGCTACACGATCGAAGATGAATCGGCAGAAATGGCCGCAGGCGATTCCATCACCGTGCCCTCCGGCCTGCCCCACGGCACCGTATGCCTGGAAAAGGGCGTGCTGCTGGATGCCTTCACCCCGGAGCGTGAGGATTTTATCCGCTGAACCGCCCTTTCCGACATGAATAAAAGTCATTTCGTCTCTTCCGTATACCCGGACGGATCCGGCAGGAGGGAGGGAGGGAGCGGTCCCTCGTCAAACGTACGTTGACCGGAATGAAGCAACGCCAAAGGGGAATAGATGCAAGCAAATGTTGGCTTTTTGAATTGCGTTCAGTATTAAATGACCCGGCCGGGCACCGCAGCAACGCGGTATCCAGCCGGGTCATTCTTTATATGAGGCAAACCGTCAAGGCGTCTGCGGCAGAAAAGCACGTTATTTTTCCCGTTTGCGTTCACTGTCAGCCGCGTAGATCTTTTTCATCCACTTCCGGCTGCGCAGCCGCTGATAACACCACACACACTTGATGATCTGATCAATTTTCAGCATGGTGTAGATCCAGAAGGAATCCCAATGGAACACAAATGCGGCCAGGATGCCCAGAGGAATGGAAGCGATCCACAAAAACAGGATGTCTCCGGCCATCAGGAAGCGGGTGTCGCCCCCGGCCCTCAAAACGCCCTTGGTGAGAATGGAGTTGACTGCCTGGAACACCACAATGAAGGAAATGGCGTCCATCAGGGAACGGGCGATCACCCGGGTCTCCTCCTCCACTTTGTAATAGGCGATGATGGGTTCCTTGAGAAGCAGGATCACACCAGCGGCAAACACGCCCAGAACGAGGCCGATCAAAAGGAAGGTGTAGCCCTGCCTTTGGGCCTTATCATTATCCCCCTCTCCCATGGTGTGCCCGGTGATGATGCAGCTGGCATGGCTCACACCGGAGGTGAGCACCGTGGACAATTGCTGCACGATGGTGGTGACCGAATTGGCCGCCACAAAATTCTTTCCGATGCGCCCCATCACCATTGCCACCGCATTATTGCCCAAGGCCAGGAGCCCGTCGCTGATGATCACCGGGATACACACCCGGAAATACTCGCCCACCAGATCCCGGCATTTCATCGTGATCATCCTGATGCGATAGCCGATCTTCCGGTCCTTCACAAAGAAATAGCCGCAGATGAAGCAAAGCTCAAACAACCTGGCGATCAGGGTGCCCAAAGCCGCACCGGCGATCTCCATGCGCGGAGCGCCAAGATGACCGAAAATAAACACCCAGTTGCAGAAGATATTGATAAAGAACGCGGCAATGGAGCTGAACAGCGGCAATTTTACCTGATCCACACTGCGCAGAATGATCGTGCAGGTCAGCGAAAAACCGATGCACAGATAGGTGGGGATCAGCCAGGTGAGGTATTGTATGCCATAGGAAATGATCTCCTCATCTCCTGTATACAGCAGCATCACCGCACGGGGAGAAAGGACCGTGAACAGCGTGAACGCTCCTGCAAAGGCTGCCACCACTCTGAGCATCAGCGTCACAGTTTTCCGAAGCGGCGTCAGTTCCCTCATGCCCCAGTAGCGGGAGGTGAGCACAGAAGCCCCCATCCCGATGCCCATGCAGAAGATCTGGAACAGATTGATGAACTGCCCGCCCAGTGCTGATGCGGAAAGCTGCGCATCTCCCATTTCAGAGAGCATCACGGTGTCCATCAGGTTGACCCCCACCGTGATCAGCTGCTGCAGTGAGATCGGCAGCGCGATGCGGATCACATTTTTCAGAAATACCCCATCCGGGATTCGTCTCTTTCTGGCTCCGGTCATTTTACTTCCTCGTTTCATTATTTTCACAGGTTCGAAAGAACCACTTTTTCCATTATAACCGAAGAAAGCAGAATATACCACACAAGAGAAAAATAAAAAAGCCCCAAATATACCATTCAGAGCTTTTAAATAAACCGTTTATGCAGGCTGTGCCAAAAGACGGTAGCCCCGGCGATACACCGTTTCAATGCAGCCAGCCCCCAGCTTGCGGCGCAGGCGCTGGATGTGCACGTCCACCGTGCGGGTGACACCGGGAGAAAGATAGCCCCAGGCATCCAGCAGCAGCTGATCCCGGGATACGGTGCGGTCGGCATTCAAGGCCAGCGTATAAAGCAGGGAATATTCCTGATTGGTCAGCCTGCATGCTTTGCCGTTCACACGCACCTGCCGGGTCTCCTCATTGATATCAAGGCATAAAGGCGTCCTGTCTTTTCCGGGCGAAGTAACCAAAACACTCATTTCATCCCCTCCAATCCACAGACACAGCCCTTTTTCGCGGCTGTTTCATCGGGTGACACTGATATAACGAGCGAAGAAGCGTTTTTGTTGCACGGCATCAAAATTTTTTCCGGTCCCCTGCATGCGCTTTCCATTGCTCCAAGAGAGCTCTACGAAGGATAGGTTGCCCGTCATCCTGTTTCATGCTATCGTGTTTCCATGATAACGGAAGGAGGATATCCAAATGAAATTCACACCCATCGATATGAACACCTGGCCCCGCAGGCACATGTTCACCTATTTTTCAAAAATAGCCCCCACCGGCTATTCGATCACCGTGAATGTGGACGTGACCGGGCTGCGGGACGCATTAAAGGAACGGGGACTCCGGTTCTTTCCCACCTATCTGTGGCTGATCACAAAATGCCTGAACGAACAGCAGGAATTCAGGTTTTCGGAAAAGGACGGGGTACTCGGCTGCTATGATACGCTCACTCCGCTCTACGCATCCTTTCATGAGGATGACCACACCTTTTCCCTCATGTGGACGGAATATGATGAAGACCTGTATGTATTTCATCAGCACTACCTTGAAAATCAGCTTCTGTTCGGACAAAATCACGGTTTGCTCAGCCAGCCGCAGACCCCGCCGCCCGAAAATGCCTACACCGTTTCTGAGGTTCCCTGGATCAGCTTCACTCACTTTGCCGTACATTCCTACGAAAACAAGCCCTACTATTTTCCCTCAGTGGAAGCGGGAAAAATCCTGACTGAAGAAGACAGGGAGCTTCTTCCCCTTTCCCTCACCTGCCATCACGCCGCCACCGACGGTTATCATATTCAACTTTTTCTGATCCGTCTGAAGGAAGAGATCGTCCGTCTCATCCGGAAATAAACGCAGCGCATCCGTAAACGATCTCCGATCCCGGGCTTCTGTAAATTCTGGAAAGCGCACGGTCTAAATTCTGGAAAGCGCACGGCCATGCTTGAAATAACTTCCATTTTGTATTATGATAGATAAGGTGAAACAGGACATCGGAAACGGTTTCAGAAAACATTCAGATCGGAAATACGGAGGCAGGCCTTATGCAGGATTTCTTCTATGCTATCATAGGCATTGCAGGCATATTCATACAGCTGATCATCAACGGCCCGATCATGTTCTCCGGTAAAACGGAAAAGAGTGTGAACAGGTATTACCGTATGCTGACGCTCTCGACCTTCGCATACTACATTACCGACGCGTTCTGGGGCATTCTGGGAGGGCTCGGATGGACAACAGCACTGCATATCGACACAACGATCTATTTTTTCGCCATGGGGTCGATCGTGGTGTGGTGGTACTGCTACATCGTTGACTATCTGGAACAGAAAGGCCGGATGGCCAGATTCTTCAAAATGACCGGGCTGGGCTTTGTGGCGCTTGAAGTGATCGGCCTGATCCTGAACCATTTCGTTCCCATTTTCTTCTGGTTTGATGAAAGCGGTGCGTACCAGACCGGTATCGTGCGCTACATTGCCCTGTGGGTACAGGTGTTCATGTGCGTGATCTCCGGCATCATCACGATACACGGCATCCGTATTTCCTCGGACAGTCGGCGGAAGCGCAACGTTGCCATTTTAGGCTACAGCCTCATCATGCTCGCCGCGATCATCACGCAGATCATTTATCCGCTCTATCCCGTGTATGCCTTCGGCTGTCTGGTCGGAAGCTGCATCCTGCATGTGTATGTGCTGGAGGATGAACGGGAAGAGATGAGAAAGCTGCTGGCAGCGGAGAAGGAAAAGGCCGAATACGCCAATCAGGCAAAATCCACCTTCCTGTTCAACATGTCTCACGACATCAGAACGCCCATGAACGCGATCATCGGTTTCACCGGCATGGCGGAAAAACACATAGATGAAAAAAACCGTGTACTGGACGCTCTCAGTAAAGTAAAAATGTCCAGCGATCATCTGCTGAAACTGATCAATGACGTGCTCGATATGTCACGCATCGAATCCGGCACTGTGCATATCGATGAAGAACCCCTCTGCATCGATATGATCAGGGACAACCTTTTCAGCATTCTGAACGGAAGCGCGGAAGCAAAGAACATCCGCCTCACCGCCAATGTGAAAGAGAACACAGAGCATCACTGGCTCTATGCCGACCGGCTGCGGCTCATGCGCGTGCTCACAAATATCATTTCCAACTCCATCAAGTACACCAACCCGGGCGGAAAGATCGATCTTACGATCGAAGAGCTTCCCTGTGAAAAAGAAGGCTTTGCCCATTACCGCTGCACTGTATCTGACACAGGCATCGGCATGAGCAGGGAATTCCTGGAGCATGTGTTTGAGCCGTTCTCCCGCGCGGAAAGCGCAACAAAGAGCGGAGTGGTGGGCACCGGTCTGGGTATGGCGATCACAAAATCTCTGGTTGAACTGATGGGCGGCACCATCGCCATTGACAGCGAACTCGGAAAGGGCACCGTGGTCTGCATCGATCTTGAAAACAGGATCGCGGAGCCCGTGATCCCGGAAGCTGAAGCTGAAGCTGAAGCTATGCCGGACCTGATCGGCAAAAAAGTGCTTCTGGTAGAGGATAACGAGCTTAACCGCGAGATCGCGACAGAGATCCTGGAAGAAGCCGGCCTTCTCGTTGACACCGCTGAGGACGGCGACATTGCTGTGGAAAAAGTGAAAAACGCGGTACCAGGGCAGTATGACCTGGTGCTGATGGATATTCAGATGCCGAAAATGAACGGCTATGAAGCCACAAAGGCCATCCGCGCTCTCAAGGCGGAATATGCTTCCCGTCTGCCGATCATTGCCATGACTGCCAACGCTTTTGATGAAGACAAGCAAAATGCCCTGGCCGCCGGGATGAACGCCCACATTTCAAAGCCGATCAACATTCCGGTGCTGCTCAAATCCATGTCGGAGATCATAAAGTGACCTGTTCCTGAAAGAACTCTATAAACTAAACTCAAAAAGCATATCAGCAGGGGCAAAAAAGCAGCCCATGTTGATATGCTTGTTTTGTTCTCTGTTTTTATCCTAAACAAGTAAAATGAGTTCAGCATTACAATTCCACGATCTCCACGTTGGCAATGGCTTCCTCGATCAGCTTTTCTTCCTCCAGTCGGCTCTCGGATTTCTGAATAATCTCATCCTTGGGCTTTGTTGCAGGGTGACGGGGAGTAAACACCGTGCAGCAATCCTCATAGGGCAAAGAGCTGGTCTCATAGGTACCGATCTTTTCAGCATAAGCAATGATATCCGCCTTGTCAAAGCCAATCAGAGGACGGAACACCGGCAGCTTCACCACCTGATTGGTGGCATTCAGGGCTTCCATGGTCTGACTGGCCACCTGGCCCAGAGATTCTCCTGTGATGAGCGCGCCGCACTTTTCTTTTTCAGCGATCCGTTCGGCAATCCGCATCATATAGCGGCGCATGATCAGGGTGGTGTATTCCTCATGGCACTTCTCGTGGATCTGCATCTGGATCTCGGTGAAGGGCACCACATACACCCTGATCCCGCAGCAATAAGTGCTTAGGATCTTCGCCAGATCCAGCACCTTCTGCTTCGCCTGCTCCCCGGTGTAGGGATAGCTGAAGTAATGCACTGCGGTAAGCTCCACACCGCGCTTGGCGATCATATACCCGGCCACGGGGCTGTCTATGCCGCCGGAAAGCAGCAGGCATGCCTTGCCCCCGGTGCCCACGGGCATTCCGCCCACCGCCATGATCACTTCATTGTAAAGATACACCTCATCCCGGATCTCCACATTCATGCGGATCTGCGGCGTTTTCACATCCACAGTAAGGCCGGGCACATGATCCAGAATATAACCGCCGATCTCAGCGTTCAATTCCGGGCTGGTCATCGGGTAGGTTTTATCACTGCGGCGGCTGTCCACCTTGAAGGTGCCGGTTTTTCCCTGCATCATATCGGCGGCATTCCGGCAGATCTGCTCAAAATCATCCTTATCCAGGCTTCGGGCAGGGCACACGCTGTGAACGCCAAACACCCGGGTCACCCTCCTGATGCATTCCTGCATATCCGCAGCGCCTTCCACAAAAATGCGGGCATCATGCAGCCACACGCGGCAATTCATATCCTTCACCGCCTGCTTTACCCGATCCACCAGAGCTTTCATAAAATAGGGGCGGTTGTTTCCTTTCAGATAGATCTCGCCATATTTGACCAGCAGCAGTTCTTTCATTGTCGATTCACCTTCTCGCATAGCGGCTCAGCAGCGCATAGTTTTTTTCAATCGCTGCCGCCGTCTGTTCCATTTCCTCCATCGTATTATCGGGACACAGGGAAAAGCGCAGCGCACTTTCGGCAGCTTCCCGCTTCACGTGCATTTTCTGCAGCGTACCTGCCACCTTCTGCTTATTGGAAGCACAGGCTGAGCCGATGCCCACATAGATGCCGTCTCCCTCCAGAGCATGCAGCATGGTTTCACTGCGCACCGGTGGCAGGCTCACATTCAGAATGTGCGGCGCAGCGCAGTTTTCATCAGGAGCGGGCCCGTTCACAATCACCTGAGGCAGCTTTTCCCGCAGCAGTTCATACAGATGCTCCTTGCATTCCCGCATCCGATCGCGTTCCGGATAATTTTCAATCGCTGCCCGCAGGCCCGCAATGCCCGGTGTGTTCTCCGTGCCGCTGCGAAGGCCTTTTTCCTGGCCGCCTCCGGGCAGACGTGCGCTCACATGGCACCTCTTTTCCATCACCAGGGCGCCGATCCCCTTGGGCGCGTGGATCTTATGCCCGGATAAGGCATAGCTGTCCGCTCCACAGGCTGCCATATCAAAGGGAACACGCATAAAGCCCTGCACCCCGTCCACATGCAAAAGCGCGTCAGGGCACATTTTATCACGCATTTTTGCGATCTCACTCAGCGGCTGGATCGCACCGGTCTCGTTATTCACCTGCATCACGCAGATCATTTTCACATCCGGTCCCAGCATGGCCCGGAGCTTTTCAAGATCGGTCATCCCCTTTTCGTTATAGGGGATCTCCTCCGCCTTCACGTAACCCGCCCGCAGGCAGGCCTCTCTTACCGCGGGATGCTCCCCCGCGGAATACAGCACCCTTCCCTCTCTCAGGGATGAAAGGGTCCCCTGGATCATCAGGTTGTCCGCTTCCGTTCCACAGCCGGTGAACACCACGGTGCCCTCCGGGCAGTGAAGCTTATGCAGGATCAGATCCCGGCAAAGCTGCATTTCTTTTTTTACTGCCAGCGCCGGGGCATACAGAGCAGAGGGATTAAAAAAGCCCTCATCCATGGCCTTATCCATCTCCTCACGCACTGCGGCGCTTGGACGGGTGGTGGCCGAATTATCCAGATAGATCATTTTTTCAATTTACCTGCCACACTCCGGGCATCAGCACCTTTTTAATCATCTGCACCATTTCCTCACTGGGTTCGATCACGATGACCCGCTTCGACTGATCCTTCTGGAAATAGATGTAGAACAGATCCGCTCCCCGGTTTACGAACCAGTTGCTGGTCTTCACACCCTGCTGACTCACATAGCGCTGGAAGGAACCGGAAGCCACCATGCCGCAGGCAGCAATATTTTTCAGGTTCATCGTGCCCAGGTTCTTGCGCTTCTTGTTGTTATACACCGCGGCAAAATCCATCTGCGCATTGGTGATGGTGTACTCATATTCGGTGCGGATCATATCCTTCCTCAGGTAAAGCAGCACCGCCATACCGGCAAACAAAACCAGCATTCCGATCTCGGGAAGCAAATTCACGATGGTGTAAGGGTTTCCGTCCGGATCGACCAATGCGCCGCTGAGCACCTGGGGAAGGGTTCCCGAAAGCGCGGTAAGCATAACGAACGCACCGATGCCAAAGCCGATCATCATCACCCAGGCAAGGCCGGTAAGTACAGTCTCCATCCCCCGGTTCTGCCGGGTCGCCACTTCTTCTCTGAACTGATCCTGCATAATGATTCCTCCTTATATATCCGGGCACATGCCCGTGTTTCCTTCATTTCTTCTTTTTGACTTACATTCTGCGCCCCAAGGTCCTTTCAGCCGTTTCCCTCAGATACCACGCCTTATCTCCCATGGCGTCCAGAGCCTGCACAGCCAAACGGACATGCTCCGCGGCGTCTGTTTCTGCCTGCACCCTGCCAACACAAGCCGGCCACGTCATTTTTCCATCTTCGGTATCCTTGCCTACATGCTTGCCCAGCTCTTTTTCGTTGCCGGTCAGATCCAGCAGGTCATCGGTGATCTGGAACGCGAGGCCCAAATGCTTCCCGTATTCCCGTCCGCAGGCAAGGATGTTCCCATCACAGCCTGCCATGATCATCCCGGTCTCCACCGCGGCGGTGATAAGCGCAGCGGTCTTGCCCAAATGGATCTTAAACACCTTATCCTTTTCCGGAGCCGTACCCTCCAGGGAGATATCCAGCGCCTGCCCGGCCACCATACCGGTGCTCCCGGAAGCCGCTGCCAGCTTCAGCGCAGCCCGCTTTGCCCGTTCCCCGGGCACCCTGAGCACCGTCTCAAACGCGGCGTTCAAAAGCGCATCCCCTGCCAGGATCGCCATCGCCTCGCCGTACACCACATGATTGGTAGGCTTTCCGCGGCGCAAGGTGTCATTATCCATCGCAGGAAGATCATCATGGATCAGGGAATAGGCATGCACCATTTCCAGTGCGACTGCAAAGGGCAGGGCATCCTCCTCCGTTCCCCCCGCAGCTTCCGCAGCTGCCAGACACAGGCTTGCCCTTAACCTCTTTCCGGGAGAAAGCAGGGAATATCGCATCGCCCCCTTCAGCGGCTCCGGCGTCCCTTCAAAAGAAACATTTTCCAGTGCCCGGTCAGCCTTATCCTTCAGTTCGGCCCTTCTTTCTTCAAAATTCATGGTGCGTCCTCCATCGGGGCAAGCGTTCCGTTTTCATATTCCAGCATGGTTTTTTCCGCCTGAGAAAGGCTTGCGGAAAGCTCCTTTGCCATCTTCATGCCTTCCCGGTAGCATTCCAGCGTTTCCTCCAAGGGCAGCGCACCGCTCTCCATCCTTTTCACCAGGTCTTCCAGCTTAGTCAATCGCTCCTCAAAGGTCATTTCATTCTCCTGTTTCAAAGGGATCACCTCGCTCCGTTCCGGTCACCGTGGCTTCAGCACGCCCATCCCGGAAAAGCAGGGTCACTTGTCCGGGAAGTTCGTCCACGCCTGTCACCGTTTTTGTGCCGTTCATCACCAAAGCATAGCCCCGTTTCATCGTATCCATCGGTCCCAGAGCCGTCAGCTTTGCTTTTGCGTACGTCAATCGGTTTTCCGCCGCCATCACTTTCTGCCTGGCACACATGCGCATCCTTTGCTGCATCGTTTCTGAGATCGAACGCATCCGCTGCATCGTGTTCAGAGGATGGCAGGCCTGCAGCCGCTTTTCCATCTGGGAAAGATCGGCTCTTTCTGCCAGGATACGCTGCCTCGTACTGTTCGTCAGCGCCCGCTTCAGGGCCAACAGGGTTTCCACCAGCTCCTCCAGAGGGGTCACTGCCAGCTCAGCTGCCGCAGAGGGCGTTGCCGCCCGCACGTCAGCAGCAAGATCCGAGATCGTGGTATCGGTCTCATGCCCAACAGCGCTGATCACCGGCACCCGGCAGGACGCCACCGCCCGGGCCACGATCTCCTCATTGAAAGCCCACAGATCCTCTATGCTGCCACCTCCGCGTCCCACGATGATCACATCCAGGCCGGGCACCTTCTCCAGATCCCTTATGCCGTTTGCAATATCCTCCGCAGCTCCTTCTCCCTGCACCCGGGCAGGACGGAGCACCAGCTGCATCCCGGGGTTGCGCCGATGCGTCACCCTGGCAATATCATGGATCACCGCACCGGTGGGGCTGGTGACCACCCCGATCATTCTGGGCAAAAGCGGAAGGGGACGCTTGCGGGCAGGGTCAAACAGCCCCTCCTGCAGCAATTCCCGTTTCAGCTTTTCAAAGCGCACATACAGTTCGCCTATGCCGTCCTCACACATGCGGTCGGCATAGAATTGAAAGGCCCCATTCACCACATACAGCCCTGCGGAACCCGTGAGCACCACCTTCATGCCCTCCCGGGGTATGAAACCCACCGAGGCATTGCGGAATCGGTACATCACACAATCCACCTTGCTCCTGTCATCCTTGAGAGAAAAATACCAGTGACCTGAAGAAAGCTGATGTTTGAAATTGCTGATCTCCCCGCGGATCTGCACATTTTTCAGCATGGGATCGGCTCCCAGGCTGCGCTGAACATAATCGTTCAGTTCGCCCACTGAAAGCACACCGCTCATGAAAGCGTCCTCTCCGCGGCTTCCACGGTGTTGAGAAGCAGCATGCTTACAGTCATTTTTCCGACGCCGCCGGGCACAGGAGAAATGAAAGCGGCTTTCCGGGCCACATTCTCCGTATCCACATCCCCAACGACCCTGCCGTTTATACGGTTGATGCCCACATCCACCACTGCCGCGCCTTCCTTCACCATGTCGGCAGTGATAAAGCCGGGTTTTCCAACCGCCACCACCAGAATATCCGCCCGCAGCGTGTGAGCCTTCAGGTCCTCCGTGCGGCTGTGGCAAAGGGTGACCGTGCAGTTTTCCCTGAGAAGCAGCATGGCAGTGGGTTTTCCAACAATGTTGCTGCGGCCCACCACTACGGCTTCCCTGCCTGCCAAAGGGACGCCCATTTTTTTAAGCATATAGATCACCCCCCGGGGCGTACAGGGCAGGGTGCCCTCCTCCCCGGAAAACAGTTTCCCGGCATTCAGGATGTGAAAGCCATCCACATCCTTTTGGGGGTCGATCAAAGAGAGGGCATGCCGCTCATTGAGGTGGCCGGGCAAGGGCAATTGCACCAGAATGCCATGCACTTTGGGATCCTCATTAAAGGCACGGATCCTGCTTTCCAGCTCCTCCTGGGTCGCATTTTCCGGAAGATGCACCATCAAAGAACGGACCCCGGTTCTTTCGCAGGCCTTTTCCTTGTTGCTCACGTAGATCCGGCTTGCCGGATCATCTCCCACAAATATCACGGCCAGGCCCGGATCGACGCCGCGGGCTTTCAATATGTCGGTGCGTTTCCGGATCTCCTCCAGCACCTGCTCCGAAAGGAGCTTCCCATCCAGAAGCTGAGCCATATTTCCTCCGTATGTTCCATATCCTTCACAGGGCGGCATTCAGTTTTTTTCCCTGTGCAGTTTTTCTCTTCCAAGCAGGGCCACACCCACCGCATTGTCACCAGAATATTCAGGACGGCCAAAATGCAGCTCAAGCCCCATCCTGCGCTTCTGATTCCGCTCTGTGAGCAATTTCCGCAGCAGCATTGAGCTTGCAACGCCGCCGGCAAGCAGCACCCGGGTTTCTCCGGTTTCCTCGCTCGCCGCTTTTAAAAGCCTCAACACCGTGCGGCACAGCAGGTCGTACACCGAGGCAGCCACCGTTTCCGGTTTTGTTCCTTTCCCGATCAGGGTGAGCAGCGCGTTTTCCGCCCCGGAAAGATGGCATCCACCCTGATCCATACTCACAGGCAGGGATATGCTCTCCTTTGCTTCCCTCGCCAGCTTTTCCAAATGCGGCCCCGCAGGAAAGGGAAGGCCCAGGCTCACGCCCACCCGGTCCACCAATTGACCGGCGTGCAGGTCCAGCCCCCGAAGCAGCGTCTTCAGTTCTTCCCCCTTTTTCAGGATCACATCGGTGGTGCCGCCGCTCAGGTGAAGGCAGATCATACTGTCTCCCTTTAGTCCGCTGTCCACCTGCGCGGCTCGCAGGTGTCCCCGCTGGTGAGTGGTTGCATAAAGGGGCACATGCATCGCCGCAGCCACGCTTTCCGCTGCGGCCAAACCTGCTTCAAACACCGGCATATAGCTGTTGATATCATCCACAGGAGAACGGGACACACAAACACTGTCTATCACACAGCTTCGCGTCTCATCACTTTCCATCAGTTCGCGCATCACCTTCGGCAGCTGCCTTACATGCACAAAAACGGCCTCGCTTTGGCGAAGGCCGCGTTTTCCCGGTTCCACCGGCAGCAGCAAGCGTTTCTGGTACACAAAACCATTCTCTCCCGCCAGAGCGGCAGAGGTGGTGTAACAGCTGGTATCAATGCCCAGCGTGCAGGAGATCATTCCTGTTTTTCCCCTTCCTGCTCACGCACCAGATTACGCAGCAGGCCATTGATGAAACGCCCGCTCTCCGGCGAATCAAAGCGCTGTGCCAGGTTCACCGCTTCATTCACGGCAGCCGCATACTCCACATCACAGGGATGATACAAAATTTCATACGCTGCCACACGAAGGATCGCCAGGTCCACCCTCGCGATGCGATCGATGGTCCAATCCTTGAGCAGAGCGGAAATGCGTTCATCCAGTTCCAATAGGTTGCTTTCCACACCCTGAAGGATCCGGTCGATATACTCCCGGTCACCCTCCTCGGGTTCAAAATTGATCAGCTCGCGAAGAGTTGCATCCCCTCCGTCTCCGCCCATCATGTTTTCATACACCATTTGCATGGCGGCCGCTCTGGCCTGAATACGACCCATCGCGATCACTCCTTAGTTTCAAATGAGTTTTCGTCCGGTTCCCCGTTCTCATTTCGCCGGAAAGAGGTGGAATGGAGGGTTTTCCCCAGCTCATTCAGCAGATCCTCCCGGTTCACCGTGCTGCTTCCCTTCGCAGGGAACAGACGGTTCAAAAGCTTCTTCAGCTTGTTTTTCTTATCCGGCACCCCGCCAATAAACAGGCCGATCGCCACAAAAACGGCAACAAGCAGGGTTTTCCACAGGCCCACACACAGGATAAGAACTGCCAGCACCATTGCCAGCACGCCGGCAAACACCGCACATTCCGGGGTACCCACATGCAGGATCTTTTTGAGAAACGCGTTCAGCTTCCGGTTGTCGTTGTCGCTCATAATTCGACCTCCGGCAAAACTTCCGGCACTTCCCCGTTTTCTTCATCCGTTTCTTCCGCTTCAGCGGTTTCTTCCGCTGCGTCAGAAACACGTTCCGCTTCGTCTGCCGCATCCGTTTCGTTCAGGTTTTCCGCTTCAAAAGCTTCGTCAGCGCCCGCATCCGTTTCCGCCGCATCGGACATTCTTTCCATTTCCGTGTTTTCCACGGGAAGGGGCTGCTGCTCCGCAACCGCTTCCGCTTCGGTCTCCTTTTCCGCATTTAACTGGACCCGATCGCCCAGACCAAAGATCCGACGGTGCACAGGCACCTTCTTTTCTTCCTCTGCCGGTGCTTCGCTTTCCACATTTCTGGCAGCCTGCTGGTCATCAAAGCGATAGGGAGTGTCGTCCACCTCGCCCTGGGTGCTGATCACTTCGATGCGCACCTGCCGGATCTCCACTCCTGTGGAAGCCAGCAGATACTGCTTCACCTGCTTTTGCAAAGATTCGATGGACAGGGGAATGGAAATGTTGCTGGCCAGAGACACCTTCATTTCCACATTCACGCCCTCGCGGGTGTTCACGATGCGCATCGCATGCATGCGGATCTCCTTGTGCAGATCCACGCATTTCTGTACCTGCGTTTCCATCGCGCGGATGGAAATGTGCATATCCCCATTCTCAGTGCGTCTGAGGATAAAATCCTTTTTGCTGTAGCGATACCGATGAGGCACCAAAAGGATATACAACCCGATCAGCGCAGTGAGCAGACCGCCGCCCCAGAACAGCCATCTGACCCACGGGAAGCGGTACTCCATGGTTCCCAGCACCTGAAAGGGCACCAGAAACAGCATCAGCCCGCATATGACCGCCAGCACACCGAACAGGCGCATCACAAGGCGGTCCAGGATCTTCATTTTCATTTGATCTCCTCCGTTTGCCGGGACCCATATTCAAAGCCCCCTGCCGGTCACTGTTCCACAGTGTTCTCCGAAACCTCCGCCGTTTCTTCCGCTGTGTTTTCCGCTTCCGCAGATACGGCTTCTTCCGCCTTGTCCGCAGGCGCTTCCGGTTCATCGGCTGCGATTTTCTCTGTATCAGCCTGATCCTCCGCTGCAGTCACTTCCGCTTCGTTCTTTGCTTCCGCCTGCGCTTCCTGCTTTGGCTTTTCTTCCTTTTCTTCCGCAGGTTTCTTCACACTCGCAGCCTTCACGGGCTTTTCTTCGCTTTCCTTCAAAGCCTGGGCCTTCTCTCCGGCAGTGAGGTTAGCTGTTTTATCCTTTTCGAAGGAGATCCCCTGCACATGCACATCAATGTTCACAACATGCAGCCCGGTCATGCTTTCCACGGCCTTGCGCACATTTTCCTGCACATCGGCAGCCACCTTCTGAATCGGCTTGCTGTACTCGACCACCATATACAGTTCGATGCTCACTTCCTCCGTGCCCAGCTCCACCTTCACACCCCTGGTGACGTTGCGGTTCTTGCCGATTTTTTCATTGATGCCGCCGGCGGCACACATGCCGGTCACACCCTCCACCTCACTGGCAGCCACACCGGCGATGATCGCGATCACCTCGTTGGCATAGGTGATAGAGCCGCCGTTCTGCAGGGCCACATCGCCCGCAGCGGCATTATCTTTTTTCACTAACATATCAAAATCCTCCTGATCACACATGGTCAAAGCGGGAAATAACGGCGGATATACCGATACGGATTATAGTATAGCAGAAGAAGCGAAAATTTACAACATGCAACCAAAAACAGCGCTTCACCGTGTTCTGATCGAAAACTTGTTTGATTTTTAAAACAAGTTCTCTGCTCTTCTCAAAGATCAATGAAAAACAGAAAGTTATTTTTTCCATAAATACGTTTTTTTGCTTCTGATATGCTATAGTAATAAATGGGGAAGTGTATCTGAGGAACGCTTCTGTGAAAATGAGTTTCCGGGAAAGTATTGCAGAAACGGGGACTGTAATGCAAATGAGGGGGAAGTATGCGAAAAAGACTTCTGCCGGTCGTTCTGGTGCTTTTACTGGTGACCGTGTTTTTTTCGGTTCCGGCGCACGCGGCGATCTCGATGTACAAACTGACGGCCAATCTGAACTATGAGGGCGCGGAGCCCATCGTCACAGACGTGCATGCCGGTGAGAACGTGACGGAAAACCTGCCCGAGGATCCGACGAGGGACGGTTACGGGTTTAACGGCTGGTTCCTTGAAAGTGAATGTATCAACGAGTTGGATATCCATGAGACGGTATCCGGAGATCTGACGGTCTATGCCTGCTGGCGCCGTCCGATTGAATACTGTGACATAAACGGCAACACGATCAAATGCGAAAAATATCTGGAGATCACCCCGGAACGAACGGAATTCACCTGCGGGGAGGACGCGTTCATCACGTTCACCGACGGATGCCAGGATCTTGAACGCATCACGCTGAACGGAAATGTGACCTACCGGCTGATCCTGAAAGACGGTCAGAAGGTCCATGCTTCCAGCATCGGGCTGGGAAACGGAACCTCCATTGAAATATCCGGCCAGCAGCAGGATACCGGGGAGCTGGCCATTCTTTCCGGAGAGGTGGGCATCGGAGCAAGCAAGGGTGCGGCATGCGGCGATATCACGGTCAACGGCGGGATCCTCCGGATCTCCACCCATTCCGACGCGTGCATCGGCACGTCGGTCTCAAGGAGCGATATGACCGGTAATGATCCGAGCAAATGCGGAAATATTACAGTCAACGGCGGAACGATCATCGCGGAGACGCTCCATGCAGCATGCATCGGAGCTGGAACCGCGTATGGATCGAAGACAGCCGCCGGCGATATAACCGTCAACGGCGGAACCCTTCAGCTGACAACTCAGTCCGGCACCTGCATCGGGACCGGGAATGCCGAGTACGGAGTGTCCGAGTGCGGGGATATCACGATCAACGGTGGAAATATCACCATGAGTACACATTCTTCCGCCGCGATTGGAACGGCTTCTGAAAACATGACCCGTCTTACATGCGGGGATGTGACGGTAAACGGCGGAACGCTGACGGCGAGCAGCTATGCAGGATACACGGTCGGCAAAGTGAAAAGCCTCACGGTCAACGGTGGAACCCTGAAGGGGGAAACCGTGATCTCCGGATCAGTTTACGCGGAGGATCAGGTCCGGATTACAGGCGGCAGCGTGACACTCAAAGGAAACGGTTCTTTCAGTGTCAACCTGATCCAGTGCGCAGGATCCTCAGTCGATGAAAGCCTGACGGTTTTCTGCGGCCCCTCGGAGCTTGAATGTACTAAGACCGACCGGATCGATCAGTTCGGGATCAACTATGTGAAGATCTTTTCCATGCGTGAGATATGCGACGAATATGAGTATTCAGTCACGGGGGATTCGTATACTGCGAAAAGCAGAACAGACGGCAGCACTGCTAAGCTGAAGCTCTCGGGAAACAGATACGATCATGACGGGAAACCGCACGGCCCGCAATTCGATCCCGAAGAGTTGCGCGGCTGGTTCGATCAGATCGGGATCTATCCGTCGATCCAGTATTATCGGTCGGACGGCAGAACATTGACAAACAAAGAGCACGACGGCGCCGATACCGAAGGAGGAATGCCTTCTGAGAAGGGCGGCTACATTGCCCGCGCGGAATTTGAAGTGATGGGCAAAGCTTTGACGCTTCCGGTAAGATTCGAGATCATTCAAAAGGAGACAGTGCCCTTCAGTACAACAGAAATAACCATCAAGGTCGGAGAAACGAACGATTCCGTCACATACAGTGGTCCCATCGCGCACAATCTGGAAGTGTTTGATCTGAGCGACTATGATGTCATTGATGCGAAGACGGACAGTAAGCAGCTGAAACTGAAGATCACAGGGAAAAAGGTGGGGACTTCCGAAATTTATCTTGAACCGATATCGACCTTAGGATTCGAAGGGATCGAATTCATTATCCCTGTAATCACCGTCCATGTCACCGACGATATCCATTCACCCACTCCGCAGACCGGAGACTCCGCGAATACAACGCTTTGGATCGTGCTGCTCGCGGTTTCATCCGCGGCCCTCGGCGCCGAGCTCGTTCTTCCGAAAAAAAAGAAACACATTAACCGCAGACCGGAACGGAAAACATAAAAGGAGGCTGACATACGGTCAGCAGTGCGCAGCAGCAAAAGCCGGTATTGGTTTGACGTTTTTGCCAAACAGGCAGATCGCGCGAATATAAAAAATACGCATCAAAACCGTATGAACAGTCCTGATAAAAAATGTGACGGGAGCAGAATGAACTGCTTCCCGTCAAGAGACAGTAAAATAAACAGAACGCCGGGGCTGTGAAAAAACATCCTGACAGAAAAGAGGATCAACATTCTTTCACAGCCCCACAATTTTTATTTTCTTTTTCCGCTCAGATAGCGGCTGTTGTCTCTGGGGTTTTCAAGCACCATTGCACACCCCCGGGAGGCACACTCCTGCGGATCATCCGCCACGGTGCATTTCACCTTCAGCACGGAAGTGATCTTTTCGCTCAGGCCTGTCAGCCTTGCGCCGCCGCCGGTCAGCATGATTCCCTCCTCGTTGATATCGGCAGCCAGCTCCGCCGGGGTATTTTCGAGCACGGAAAGGATATTTTCGACCAGCTGCTGCACAGGCTCCTCGATGGCCTCGCACAGCTCATCGCTGTCAATATGCATGGCACGGGGAAGACCGGTGATCAGATTGCGGCCTACCACCTCCATGCTGATCGGATCCGTTCTGGGCACCGCAGAAGCAATGTTGTGCTTCAGCTCCGCAGCGGTCACCTCACCGATCAGAAGGTTATGCTTGCGCCTGATATAGCGGATGATAGCGTCATCCATCGCATCGCCGCCCACAGGCGGCGCATTGCGGATCACGATCCTTCCCAGACTGGTAACAGCAATATCGGTCATACCTCCGCCGATATCCACGATCATTCTGCCGTAAGCCTCGCCAATGCTGACTCCGGCTCCCAAAGCAGCAGCCAGAGGCTTTTCGATCAGGTGGGTGCGACGCACGCCGGCATCATACAGCCCCGCCATCAGAGAATGCCTTTCCATGGCATTCACCCCGGCAGGCACAGTAAGCACCACATGAGGCCCGCCAAACAGCTGCTTTTTATCCACCTTTTCGATCATGCTGCGAAGCATACTGCTGACCATATCAAAATCAGAGATCACTCCATCCCGAAGCGGCCTGAGCGCCACGATACTGCTGGGGGTCCTTCCCACCATACGGCCTGCTTCCGCACCAGTCCTTAAAACGTTATGAGTCTCCCGGTTGATCGCGATCACAGCAGGTTCATTCAGGACCACGCCACCGTTTTTGGCGCTGATGATCACATTGGCCGTGCCCAGATCCACCCCGATATCCACAATGCGTGACATGAAAGCCTTAGCTCCTTTTTAGCGGTTAGATATTTTCCGGATGCCCGCCCCATCCGGTTCGAATACCCTATTCGACGTAATTATCCGAAATCCTCTTTTTCGGTTGATAAACTGGGTGAGAATCTCCACCTTTCGCAAAAAAGCGTCCTATTTTCCCGGTCATTTCCCCACAAAATCGGTTTGATCCGTATTTTCATCCTTCCACACCCAGCAGGTATGACGTCCCAGCAGGTCGGTAAGCACCATGGCGGGCCGCCCGTTCAATTGGGGGATCTGCATATATTCCGGAATTTCCGGGATGAGCTTATTCCTGGTGAAGGAAGTGTGTGCGCGGAAGCATCCGTCCAAGCCCAGAAAGCCCACCGACCACCGTTCCACCACATCCAACCCCTGCGCGTTCTCCGGCAGACCGGGAGCGGAATATGCTTCGAGGAAAAGATCGGTAAGGCCAATGCCGGGCAGCATTCTGGCTTTGATCTCCGCTCCCGGGCAGCCATAAACGGTGTTTAAGGTAAGGCCGTAGGGGATCAGCCTTTTCTCACTCACCTGGATCGCTCCGGGAGAAAGATCCACTCCGAGAAAATTTCTTCCAAGGGCGGCGGCGCTGGCCATTGCAGTTCCGCTTCCGCAGAACAGGTCAGCCACCAAGTCGCCCGGACGGGTGGTGCTCAGAATGATGCGGTCCAGTAATGCCCGGGGCTTCTGGGTATCATAACCGGTACGCTGGGGATCCTTCTGCTGAAGATGGCTTACATCGGTCCACACATCACTGGGATAGGCAGGCTCGTCATCATAATAGGTGTACACCTTTCCGTTGGAACGGATGGTGCGGTAGCTTCTGCCGTTTTCATCCACCAGACGCTTCATGTGGTTCCGGCGGTTGCCTTGCCGGGGCACAGGCACCTTGGTGATATCAAAAAACATCTTTTTGCTTTTGCGGTAAAACAGGATCACATCATGCTTCCGGCTGAAATGGCGGTTACTGCGTCCCCCGGTCTGATATGACCAGATGATCTCGTTCACAAAATTTTCCATGCCCATTTCTTCATCGCAGATCACACGTCCATAGGCACTCATGCGGTCATCCAGGTGCAGAAACAGAACCCCAGTTGAATCAAGCAGCTCCCGGGCCTTCCGGACAGCCTGACGCAGCATATCCAGATACTCTGTTCTGCCCATCCTGTCGTCATAGGCGGGAATGATCAGGGTGTTTTTATCCTTTTCCCAACCCTCTTTTCCAACACGGCAGCGATAGACAAAGCTGTCACCGGTGAGATAAGGCGGATCCATATACACACATTGGACCCGGCCCTCATAAGCACTCAGATCCACATACCGGTTATCGCCAAAGTACAGGTTCCCCTCCGGAGAACCGGGATGTATTTCCTTTACGCATTCCGTTTGTTCCCAGGCCATGGCTCATTCCTCCCGCCATTTCTGCATATCCCTGATCCGCCGTGCAGTGTTCCGTAAAAAAGCTCTCTGTTTTTCACTGCTCATCAGTGTTTCCGCTGCCTGCTTCACCGCGTTCACAAATTCCGGTGAAAAGGCCCTGATGCCATATTCACACAAGGGGCATACGATATGGCCCCGCGGGTCCACTCCCAAAGTATATTCCGTCTCTTCTTCCGGAAAAACAAACAGGGGAAACAACCGGCAGGAAAGAGGACGTTCGTTCCGTTCACAGAAGCCTTCACAGGTAAGCAGCAGCCCCTCATCGGTATCCTCGATCCTGAACCCCTCCGGCAGAGGGGAATATAATTCTTCCTCACCGGGAAAAAGCAGCATGCCGCCTTTTCCGTCTTCATCGGGCTGGCAGCAGGCTTCACCGCATTGCCGCCCGCAGTCCAGCCGGAGAGGAGTGACACATTCAAGCAGCTGCCGGGCCTTCATAAGTGCAGGGTCCATTATTCACGTATCCCCCTTTCCATAAATGCGCACAATAAAAAACGCTTTCACGACAAGCGTATTGTAACACGGTTTTTTCAGGTTGGCAAGCAGACCCGTTTTATGGTATAACCCGACTTTGCCACATAAAAAAGCGTAAACCCCAGGCCGTTCAATGACCCGGGGTTAACTTGAACATAATAATTATATACCTACACCAATCAGAAGATCGAAATATTGGAAGCCAAAGTACGCAGGCTACCACGAG
>JAZLIA010000022.1:0-21641 GCA_045617125.1 Clostridia bacterium
TTATACACAAAGGACGCGTTCAGGCTGCCGTCCAGCTTGCGCATGGAAGCAAGCTGCCTGCCGTTTACCCATGTATATTCCCAGGTTCCGTCATTCAGCGGGTTGCCGATGGTATCATAGGTGATCGTGCTGCCGTTATAACCGGTCAGCTTATCCAGCCAGTTGGCATCCGCATAGCTGAAGGCATCGTTTTCAAGCGGCGTAAGGCCGGAAAGGTCGGGAGCTTCCGTGTAGGCATAGCGCTTTTTTGAAAGGATGTTGCCGCCCTGGTCATATTCATAGGTCCAGGTGGTACCGGATGTGCCGCTGGTCAAATCATCCTGATCATTCACGCGGATCAGCTGGCCCAGGGAATCATAGCTGTAGGCGGTCACCTTGCCGTTATGCGTTACGGATGCGATGTTGCCCACATCATCATAGGTGTAGGCAAAGTTTTCCCCCGCCTGCGTGATGGAGGAGATCAGGCCTGTGGTCTTTCCCGCAGCCGCGCCGGGAACAAATGCAAACGCGGTGCTGTAAGTGTGACCATTTATCTTGATGCTCTTTCCGCTTACCCTGCCAAGGCCGTCATAGGCAACCGTGCTCTGGTCCTGGGTGCTTCCGTAGTTCAACGCGGTGGGGCGGTTTTCCGCGTCATAGCCAAAGGCGGTTTTGTATTCGGCACGCGCACTGCCCACCCGCTCGGTAAAGGCACTCAGGTTGCCATACAACGCGTCATAGGTCACCTCGCCGGTGTAAAGGTGCATTCCATTCTCATGGGTCTTGATACGGCAGGGTCGGTCACTCAGGTCGTATTCCGTCTCAGTCACACGATGCAGCAGATTGTCTTTCATCCAGGCCGCCTGTCCTCTCGCATTATAACGGAAGGCATAGCGTGGGTCTGTTTCATTGCCGAAGCGGATACCTGTTACCCGGTTGAATGCGTCATACTCGTTATGTACGGCAAAGCCGTTGCCGTAGGTGACGCTGCTCACCGTGCCATAATTCAGCGCGGAAGCGTCTGTCTGGTATTCTGTTGTCGAAAGGTTCTGTGTGCCAACAGAAACCGTGGTTTTCCTGCCCAAAGCGTCATAGCCGAAATGATACACCACATCATGCTGCGCATTCCCATCCGTATTGTGGCGCACCTCGGCCAAACGATCTTTCACATCATAAGTATACTCGTTTTTATATTCCCTGACAAGGTTTTCAGCATGATTGTTACCGTTTACCTGCGTTGAAACCTTGGTTACCCTGCGCAGGGCATCATAGGTGTAGTTCACCGTCTGCCCGTTCGGGTCCGTTACGCTCTCGGTCGTGCCCTTATCGGCATGGGTCACGGTGGTCAGGGTTTTGCCCCTCGCGTCCGTTTGAGATAATACATAGTTGCCGTCTGCTGTGTAGGCAGAAGAGGTTTCCACCGTTTCCGCGATGTGCCTGTTATTATCAGAAACGATAGTGGTAAGGGGATTGCCGTAAGCGTCATAGGTATAGGCCGATTTTGTTCCGAGAGGAGATATCACATCCAGCAATAAATGCTTTTGCTTATCTTCATCTGCAGCACCCCAGTTATATACTGTGAGTTCATCTCTGCCGGGAGCTCTGTAAGAGGTCAAATTGTTAAAATCATCATAGGTGCTGTTTTCCGTTTTACCCCACAGGGAACGGGCCGTGATCCGGTTACCATTGGAATCATAGCCATACTCCATGCCAAACTGCTCCGGATACAGGTACAGATCGCCAAACCAGGCCGTATTCATCTGACATTTGTATTCCACAACCACTTTGATCCGGTTGTAATTCACAGATGCCACCGCACTGCCGCTGCCAAACTGCCAGATGCCCTGCTCTTCATTAAAGTTGATCGTGCCGCCGGTTTTCCATGTGCCGCTGTAGAACATCACCTTGATACAGCAGCACACATAATCTTCACTTTCCAGTTCTTTTGCATAGGCTTTGGCCCAACCGCCAAAGGTGAAGCGGTCCCCAGCACTGCCGTAGGCGCGGAATTCCTGATAGAAGGCAATGGTCCTGCCAGGCTGACCGTACAGCTTGCCTCCCCTGCCGGTCATATGCTCCGGTGCTCCCGCCTGGGACAGGCTGTCGATTCCCACATAGCTGGCGGATACACTGCTTTCCTTGCTCCAACTGTCCGGCAAAGTGCCGGTGCCGCGGGCAAAATCGCTGTTATGCAGCATGTTGTAATGATCGCAGGTAAGCCCCGTTTCCAACTGAACACAGTCAAACCAGGCACTGCCTGCCATTCCACGAACGCAAAGGGTGCAGGTGACTGTCTGATCCGTGGGGATCGTAAACGAAACCGCCTGCCGGGCAAACTGCACATCCGTTGTGACGAGAGCAGGGTCACTTTCCACGGTGACTGTGTTTTGTCCGTCCAGATAAGTCACCTTCAGCAGGGCAGCGGGCCCTTTAGAACACACGAACGCGCTTAATGTATATTCCCCGGCAGAAAGAGCCGATGTTTGATACACATACGCTTCCCTGTTGGCAGAAATGGTGATCTTCTGAGATACAAGTCCAAACTGATAATTGGCCTGATCCCGTGTGAACGTGCCGGTTCCGCCCTGGACCCAGTTGCTGCTGCCATCCTCAAAAGAGCTGTCCTTCAGCAGATTGGTGACCACCTTTTCCATCTTGGATACACAAGTGGCATGGTTGGGCGTGTCCTCCTCATCATAGGCCGCATATTTGGCAAAGCCCAGTTCATCATTTATGCTTACGGTATTGCCGCGGTCATTAAAATGATACTGCACCGTCTTGCCGCTGTATGCATCCGTTACGGAGGTGATATGGTTTTCATAGGTATAAGAGGTATTGCTGCCATACAGCAAGCCGCTGTCATCCGCGTCGTTGTTTTCATCAACGGAAGCGGAAATAACAGCCTGTGTCACGGCATGAGGAAGGCCTCCAGTCACTTCAAAATTGCTGTAGGTATATTCCGCCTGCATACCGTCCGGCGCCTGCGCCGCTGTAAGCAGGCGGAAGGAGCCGATGACAGTATAGGAAAAATGGCTCTGCTTGTTATCCTCATAGGTGATGCCGATCAGCCTGCCGTCCGTATAGGCAAAGCGGGTGCAGGCGGTTGCTGTTTGCCATGGTGTACGCACCGCGGAGAGCAGATCATGATCATAATCAAAAGCAGTCACCCGGCCGCTGCCGTCTGTTACGGAAGTGATCTTCATGCCCACAGAGGTGACCGTGACCGTATTGCCAACAGCATCCGCAAGGGTCGAGATCAGCACCTTTCCGCTGGTGGTGAGAGGGAAGGTCATCACATTATCGCCTTTATCTGTTACGGTGATATTGCTGTCGTTCACACTCAGGGTCAGGCCGATACCGTCCTCATCCTTGTTATCCGCGCCGAAGGGATGCGCGGTGCCGTCTCCGTCTGTATACCAGTACACATTGGAGGCATCTTTATGCAGGGTCTGATGCAGATTGCAGCGCCAGCCGTAGCCCATATGGAATTCATTGGCATCGGCATGGCAGGCATTATAATAATGGGTAACAGATACCGGCAGACGGTTGCCGTTCATCCCGGTATCCATATGGGAAAACACCAGATTGCCGCTGCAAAGATTGATGCTGCCTTCTCCTGCCCGACTGACAGAACGGGTGTCAAAATCCCAATAGCTTTCCAAACCGGAAAGGGAAGCATATTCCAGTTCAAAATACGGCGCGTTGGTCGTTCCGGAGGCAGAAAGGCGCACGGTGTTTGGAGAACTTGACTGCGGCAGCAGGGCAATACCGTAATTCGCGCCCTGATACCATTTGCGGGCCAGTTCCGTTACATCCACCCTTACCCAGGTGTATTTGCCACTTTTGCAGGTAGTATAGTCGATATTGGTTTCACCGATATGATCCTCGATATTGGCAAAGGTCACGGTGGAAAAATCCCAGTCCGAAAGGATCTCCCGGGTAAAGAAACGGGTATCGGCGGTGGGGGCAGAAGAGGGACGCAGATAAATATAAGCCCTGGTCACAAAGCAATCTGATGACAGCACGGGCAGATTTTCCACCTTCAGCAGAGAATACCGTATCCCATAGGTCGTGTTATTGCAGATCCAGTTTTCACTTTGGCTGCTGTAATCCTGCGTGCTGTTCTTTTTCACATAGGTATCCGATACAGTGGCGGTGACAGAGTTATCTTGTTCATCATGTTCAGAAAGCAGAGAAACGCCGGAAAGAGCATGACGGCTTCTCACGCGGTAACGATTACCGGAAAGCCGGGCAACAGTATAAAAATCGGATAAAGAAATATTCTTTTCGCTCATAATGGCACCACCTTATGATTCATATTTGATCCTTTTGTGAACAAAAGTCTCTTTTCGGGCACGGCTATCATTATACATATTTTTTTATTCTAAAACCGTCTTTGGCACGAAATGCCCTTTTTGCGACACGAAAAGTTGAATTCATGTTTTGTATGGATACTATAATACCATTAATATGCAATTATAGTACCATCATTGTTTGTTATCATACTGACGGGTGATGTTCAATGTATGGGAAGCGAATAGCTGAATTAAGAAAAAAATGTAATCTCTCCCGAAGTGAACTTGCAAAGAGAATGGGACTGACAACCCGTTCAGTAACGAAATGGGAGAACTATAGTATCTTCTTTTTTTGTAAAAACCTCTTTTCGTGCCGTTTCGAAGCTATTTCGTGCCAAGTCCTCCAAATTGGCTCATCTATGATGTATAATAATTATGTTTCAAAAAGCACACGGGAAAGGAGGAAGAAACAAATGAAGTGGTTTATTCGTCTGCTGTACAAATACGCTTTTCTTGGCGCAAAAAGTCCCAGCATCCGTGGTAGTTATGAACCCCAGGTTCCGCGCGATATGCAGATCGTAACGAAGAAACGTTCCGCTTAATCAACCGATCCTTTTTGCACAGTTCCTTAATTGGGGCTGTGCCTGTTTGTGATTTTGGGAACATCATCTATCTGCTTGACAGCTATGGATTGTTTTCGGGTCAAGCAATATATATAATAAACCTGTTCTGAATGATGATATCGAGGTCCATGAATGAATATTACGATTTGTGATGATGATCCGCTTCAACAGCAAAGCCTGCAAGGCATGATCGAGCGTTGGGCGGCACAGGAGGAATGTGCTGTTTCCCTACGCATAACAGCGTTCACATCAACAGAGGAGCTGTTGGGCATGCTGCAAAATGGCCTGATGATCGATCTGCTTTTTCTGGATATACAAATTCCCGGTGAAATGAACGGACTGCAGCTGGCACAGGAAATACGCAAAACCAATGAAAACATGCAGATCGTGTTTGTGACCCATTATGCCGAATATGCCTGCGCCGGTTACAGGGTCCATGCCATGCGCTATCTGATCAAGCCCATTTTTCCGGAGCAGCTGACGGAATGCTTGAAAATCGCGTATCACCAATGGAAATATGCGCAGGTCTCCTCCGTATTTCTGACAGAAAAAAAGCAATCGATCATTTTACCGCACAAAAGCATCCTCTATCTGGAAGCACAGGGGCATCACCTGCTCATTCACCGGGCAGATGCAGAGCCGCTGTCTATACGGGTAAGCATACAACAGGCGCTGCTGCAGTTGCCGCCGGAGACCTTCGTTCAATGTCACCGCAGCTATATCGTCAATCTTCATTTTGTGCGCTGTCTTCGTTCCGATACGGCGGTTCTGGCGGATGAGAGCCGCATACCGATCGGGAAAAAATACATTGAAAGCATATTTACCGCCGCACGCCATTACTATCAGGGAGCTTCTGTATGATTTTGTGGGACGTTTTTGAGATCCTGATCAACTTTTATCAGGGATATCTGCTTATTTATTTTGTACGGCATCGGCTGCATATCAGCAGGCCGCGCATCCTGTACGCCGCCGTGGCCATATGCGCCGCCGGGAGCTTTCTGACATGCATTCAATATGTGAACGTCGCGATACCGGACACCCTGGTCTTTCTGATCCCGCTTGCCTATTCCTTTTTTGTTTCGGATGAAAAATGGTATATCAAACTGCTGTGGAACCTGTTTTTAACTGCCCTGTTCCTGAGCCTGATCGAGCTGATGCTTAACATGCATATGGCTTTTCCCTCGATTTCCTGGGATGATCTGATGGCGGAGACCTCCGTTCGGCTCATGTATGTTATTTTTACCAATATCCTGTTGACTATTGCGGCTTTTGCTTCATCCAGAAAACATCAAAGGCGAAACAGGACTTCTGCTTTGCCCACAGCCCTCTTCATCGTTCTGTGCTGCATCAATCTGCTGCTTGAAGAGACCCTGTTCATGATTCGGGTGAACACCGAACAGAACAACATTTTTCTGACATACGCATGTATAGGGTTGCTCATTTCCACCGTTTTGCAGCTGATCCTGTTTGAATATCTGACTACTCTGCAGGAGAAGAAAAGAGCAACTGAAGCCCGCCTGAAAAATGCTGAAATGACCGATCAGTATATTTCGGAAGTGAAAAGCATGTACACCGTTTTTCTTGCCAGGCAGCACGATATCAAAAAGCAGGTGGAAGCGCTGTATCAATGGAAAGAGCAGCACCCGGAGAATACAGATATAAGGCTGCCTGAGATCGCTCCTTTTTCTCCCGCGGTCATGACCGGGAACATCTCTGTGGACGCACTCCTGACCATAAAAAAAGCGGCTATGGATCAGGCGGGGATCCCGTTCCGCTATGACCCTTATCCGCTGGATGAGCTGCCGATCCCGGAAGAGGAATTCTGTGCCATTCTGGCAAACTTGCTGGATAACGCAGTTGAAGCCGTTCTGCGTATTCAAGGCGGGCATGAAAACAACGTTCCCATCGTGCTTTCCCTGTCCCGTTCCTGGAACACGTTTTTCATTACCTGCACCAACACTATGGATCCCCAAACGATCCGGCGGAGCGGCGACCGGTTTTTATCCTCCAAGGGAGCGGGATCGTTTCATGGCTACGGCATTCAGAACATACGCGGCATCGTAAAGCTGCATAACGGGATCAGCCGTTTTTCCGCTGCGGACAGCGTTTTTTCAGCAGAGATCATTTTACCGTTTGGAGGGGATTGAATGATAACCGGGATCGCTCAGAAAATCATATCCCGCCTTTTACAGCGGGGCGACATTCAGCCTTCTCAGGTTTCGACCTGCAGCTATGGGCTGATATTGCTTTTGCATACCCTGCTCAGCACAGCCGGCTTGCTGGCTGCAGGATTGTTGATGGGTAAGCTGCTTTATGCATGCATAGCCGTAAGTGTTTTTTATATCAATCAATCCTTCGGCGGCTATCATGCAAAAACGACCGGTGCATGTTTTCTTACGATGCTCACCGGTCTTCTCATGATCTTATTACTTTCAGGTTTGAACATCCTGCCGCTTGCTTGCTGTTTTCTCTGTCTTCTGTCATTTGGCATACTCGAATTGCTGCCGCTTACCTTGCATCAGAATAAATCGTATCTGCTGTCTATGAAAAAACATTTTGTCAGGCGTTCACGTATCATCACCGGAACGGAATTGATCCTCTTTGCACTCTCGCCGCTGGTGATAAATGACGCTGCCATTATTCGTGTTCTGGCCTTGACCTTTACCTTTTCTGCCCTCTCCAGAATGGTTGGGTGGTTTAACAACAGGTTCGCTTCCGATCAATTTTCCCCATCCGGCAGCGTGGATCAATAGGATGACCGTGATAACAGATCGATCCATGCAGCCCGGATTAGCACTCTTTTGCATAGAGTGCTAATTTTCCTCTTGCATTTTGGTTTTTTCCTGTTATAATAAAGCTGTCAGGAGAACGCCTCCCGGCGTTTTCCGATCATCAAATTCCGGAGGCTATAACCATGCAAAAGGGCGATATTTCCATTCATGCTCAAAACATTATGCCGGTCATCAAGCGCTGGCTGTATTCCGACAAGGATATTTTCATTCGTGAAATGGTGAGCAACGGCTGTGACGCCATCACCAAGTATAAAATGCTCCATCCCGGCACAGAAGAGAATTTCCGTGTCACCGTGACGGTCAACCGCAAAAACGGCGTTATCTCCTTTGAAGACAACGGCATCGGCATGACCGCGGAGGAAGTTAAAAAATACATCAACCAGGTGGCTTTCTCCGGCGCTGAGGAATTTCTCAAAAACTACACCGGTGAAGACAAGGGCGGCATCATCGGCCATTTCGGCCTGGGCTTCTATTCCGCTTTCATGGCTGCCGATAACGTGGTGATCGACACCCTTTCCGCCGAAGAAGGGGCCGAAAGCGTGCGCTGGGAAAGCGAAGACGGCATGAGCTTCACCATGGATACGGGCAGCCGCACCGAGCGCGGCACCCTGATCTCTCTGCACATCACCGAGGACGAAAAAGAATTCCTGCAAACCTGGCGCACCCGCGAGGTGCTGGACCGCTACTGCGGCTACATGGCCACCCCCATCTACCTGAACGAAGTGAAGAGCGACGAGGAAGAAAAGGAAGAAGCCGAGCGCAAGGCCAAACAGGCCGCAGAAAAGAAAGATGACGGCAGCGAGCCTGAAGTAAAGGACGCCGAAGAAGAGGAAAAGGCAAAAGCTGAGACCCCGGTAAACGATACGCATCCCCTGTGGCTTTCTTCCCCCAAGGACTGCACCGACGAACAGTATAAAGAATGCTACCGCAAGCTGTTCCACACCTGGGAGGATCCCCTGTTCTGGATCCATTTGAACGTGGATTATCCCTTCAACCTGAAGGGCATCCTCTACTTCCCCCGCATCCGCAAGGACTTTGGCGGCCAGGAGGGCGAGATCAAGCTGTTTAACCGTCAGGTGTTCGTGGCCGACAATATCAAAGAAGTGATCCCCGAATTCCTGATGCTCCTCAAGGGTGTGATCGACTGCCCCGATCTGCCCCTCAACGTGAGCCGCAGCTTCCTGCAAAACGACGGCTATGTGAAAAAGCTTTCCGCTCACATCACCAAGAAGGTGGCCGACAAGCTGAACGGCCTTTTCAACACCGAACGCGAGACCTACCAGACCTACTGGGACGATATCCACCCCTTTGTGAAATACGGCTGCATCAAGGACGCCAAGTTCTTTGATGCCGTAAAGGGCAGCCTGCTTTACAAGACCACCGCGGGCGAATATCTTACCAGGGACGAATACAAAGCCCGCAACGAAGGCAAGACCGGCAAAAAGATCTACTACACCACGGAAGAAAACCGCCAGGCCGCCAGCGTGAGCCTCTACACCTCCAAGGGTATCGACGTGGCCGTGATGGACACCTTGATCGACATGAACTTCATGAGCTTCATGGAGTATTCCTCCGGGGATGACGCTCCCGAATTTGCCCGGGTGGATGCCGACGTGAGCGGCCTTACCGAAGAAAGCGACGAGAACGCCGACCTGGCCCTGGATCCCCTCCGGGATCTTTTCCGCACGGCGCTGGACCAAAAAGAGCTGGAAGTGAAGCTGGAAGCCCTGGCTGACCGGGAGCTGCCTTTGATGCTTTTGGAAGATGAACAGATGCGCCGCTACAAGGAAATGAGCCGGGCCTACGGACAGGATTTCAACCTGCCCGACCGCTTCACCCTGGTGCTCAACCGTCTGAATCCCACCGTGCAGAAGCTGGCCGGTCTGGAAGATGAGGAAATGAAAAACCTGATCTGCCGCCAGCTCTATGATATTGCACGCATGACCAGCCGTCCCTTGGAAGCAAACGACCTGAAGGAATTCCTGGCCCGCAGCACCAAATTGGTAAACATGCTGGCGGAATAAACATCAAAAAGGGGGATCAAAAAATGAAGATCACTTCCATCAACCCGGTGATCATCAGCGCGTATGCAGATCAGATCATATCCTTTTATGAAAAGAACTTTGGGTTCCGTGTGATCCACAGGGGAAGTCTCATTTCCACTACCAATCCCGTCGAAACCGTACGGGTTCTGGAAAATAAAGACGGCCATCGGCTGGATATCATCCGGCTTGATTCAAAAACAGCCACCGAGCACGGGCTCCGTATCAATGTTGACGATTTTGAGGAAGCGCTTGCCCTTTACAAAGCAGAAGGCTTTTCCATCATGTACGGCCCCACCGTGACCGAGACCTCGAAGCGCGTCCTGCTCAGCAAGCACGGCGACGCGCCCCTTCTGCTGATGCAGCATCTGAAATAATACTAAACTCATTTTAAAAACCCAACATTTGCTTGCATCTGTTCAGTTTTTAAAACTCGTTTCGTATAACACCGGCCGGAACCCGAACAGAAAAAAACGCGATAAGAAAAAAACCTGATCCCAGTTTGTGAGCTCACCGGATGTGAACCGAACTGTGATCAGGTTTTTATTCGTCAGTCAAAAGCCAGTATCGTGCGAAGAATGCGCTTTGCGCAAAGGTTCATATCCTCCCGGGTGATCCTTCCCTGCTCCAGCGCCTCCAGCAGATACTCAGGGAAGCCGATGGGCATTTTCAGATCATTTCCGGCCAGCACCTCCCGGTCATGCTCGCCATAATTCCACCAATCCGTACACACCATGCCCTCATAGCCCCATTCCTCCCTCAGGATGCCGGTGAGCATATCCCGGTTTTCGGAAGCGCGGCAGCCGTTGATCAGGTTGTAGGAGCTCATGATGCACAGGGGCTTCGCTGTTTTCACGATGATCTCAAAGGCCTTCAGGTAAATTTCACGAATGGCGCGTTCCGACACCCGGGAATCGCTGTTTTTGCGGTTTGTTTCCTTGTCATTTAAGGCAAAATGCTTCACTGCAGGGGAAATATGCTGGGTCTGGATCCCCTGCACCATGCCCGCCGCCATCGTTCCGGCCAGATAGGGATCCTCTGAATAATATTCAAAATTGCGTCCGCACAGAGGACTGCGGTGAATGTTGACTGCCGGAGTCAGCCACATCGCAATGTTGTTTTCCTTTACCTCCTCCGCGCCGGCTTCACCCACAGACCGGGCCAGCTCCGGATCCCAGGTGCAGGCCAGCAGCGTGGCGCAGGGGAAGGCTGTGGTACACACCCCGCAATCCCGGTGGATGCGCAGCCCCGCAGGACCGTCCGCCGTCATCGCATTGGGAATGCCGTACTGGGGCAGGTTGCCAATGCCCCAGGTGTTGGCCACGCCCGTATTGGGCTGGCCGCCCAACAAATGGGCGATATCCCCGTCAGAAAGACGGCTGATAAATTCATCCAGGGTCATTTTTCCTTCCGCCACATCGGTAAAGGACGGCATGTTCCGTTCATCACAGAGCTTTCTGGACAGCCTCTCCACCGCCCGCACCGCGGGAACCTCGCCTTCATGCAGCCGCATATCATGAAGAACCGCTTTTCCGGCATCTTCTGTATTTTCGCAGGGCAGTTCTTCATATGTCCCATCTGCGGTGAGACGCTTTTTAAGGGCGGAAGGCGTCATCCGGGCGCTCAGCTGCTCGGTGATCACATCCTCCTCCAACCGATAGACAAAGCTGAGCTGCTCGGCTTCCCGCACGGAACCGCCCACAAAGAACCGGTACTCTCCTTTTTCCAGCACATAAGCCGATGTGCAGACTTTGCCCAGGTCATCATAGCTGGCCATACGATAAGCCGGGAAGCACAGGAGCATTTCCTCCGCCTCTCCGGGAGCAAGCATACGGCTCTTCCTGAATGCGCACAGCGCTCTTTGAGGCTTTCCAAGCCTGCCCTGCGGTGCGGAATAATACACCTGTGCCGTTTCTCTCCCGGCCCGGCTGCCGGTGTTCAAAATGCGAAGGCGGATCCGGATCTCCCCGTCCTTTTCTTCGGCGCCCAAAATCTTTCTTTCAAAGGTCGTATAGGAAAGGCCGAAGCCAAAGGGATAATTTACCCGTTCCTTCGCCCCGGGGATCGTTTCAAAATAACGGTAACCCACATAAATATCCTCAATGTAATCCACATACTCTGCAGATTCATGGAAGGTCGCAGTGCCGGGATAATCGGTCAGATCCTTCGCAAAGGTGTCGGAAAGCTTTCCGGAAGGGTTCGCAAGGCCGCAGAGCAGCCTGGCCGCAGCCAAACCGCCCTCAATGCCGCCCTGCCAAGCCATCAGCACAGCCCCGATCCGCTTCTCCGTGCGGAACCATTCACTGTCCACCATGCCGCCCACATTCAGCACGACGACCACCCTGGGGAAAGCCGCCGTCACCTTTTTCACCATCGCGCTTTCCGCATCGGAAAGGTAAAAATCGCCCCGTTCAAACAGCCCGGTGCTCTTCTCTGCGAGCCCGCGTCCCTCCGGCGGTTTATTCCCCTGCACACTGCGGTCCCAGCCCTCCCCGGAAAAACGGCTGATCGAGATCACCGCAGTGTCAGTAAAGGCACGGGCTAAACATAGCAGCTCATCCGGCAGCTCCGGTTCCGCCACCAGCCCGGGCTCGCAGCCAGCACGGTACTGATCCTGCACATACTGACGGTAAAACTGCACCGTTTTTTCTTCCGTCTCCACATATCCCGTTTGGATCAGGCCGTCGTAAAGATCCACCGTGTGGCTGACCGTCACATCCCCGCTGCCGCCGCCACCCTTAACATAGTCAAAGGTGCCCTTTCCCAGCAAAGCCACCCGGGTCCCCTTCTCAAAGGGAAGAATGCCGCCTTCATTTTTCAGCAGCACCATGCCTTCCTCCGCCGCCCTGCGGGATAAAGCGATATGTTCCTCTGACGCGGTCACGCGCAAGCCGTCCCGGCCAAGAGGCATGCCCGGCTGATACAGAAGCCTTGCCCATTTTTTCATTCATTTATCCTCCGCTTCGTGATGCTTTAGGTAAGAGCCGCCTTCCGCAAAAGACGCTCCTGACCCGGCCAGTTTTTTCCATTATCTCCCTTTTGGTGCATTTGCGCAAGCACAAACTGAAAAAGGGACCTGTCGGCAGTAAAATTTGCTCTTTGATCCCCTCGCCCGGTTGAAATCCTTCCCCCATTTCGATATCATTAAATTTGGGAAAGGAGGGACCGGAAAATGGAGTATGTGCTTCACAGTGATCTGAACTGTTTTTATGCCTCGGTGGAAATGGTTGAAAAACCGGAGCTGCGCACGATCCCTCTGGCTGTATGCGGCAGCACGGAGGACCGTCACGGCATCGTGCTCACAAAAAACTATCTGGCCCGGCCCTATGGCATCAAAACCGGAGAAGCCGTATGGCAGGCAAAGCAGAAATGCCCTCGGCTGGTCACCGTGCAGCCCCGGTATGAGCTGTATCTGCGTTACTCGCGCCTGGTGCGCGAGATCTACTCCCGCTGGACCGACCGGATCGAGCCCTTCGGCATGGATGAATGCTGGCTGCATCTGAACTCCTGTGAAAATATTATGAGCGCCGCCCGGACAGCCGACTGCATCCGCCGCACCATCCGGGAGGAGACCGGGCTCACCGCATCCGTGGGCGTATCCTTCAGCAAGATTTACGCAAAACTGGGCTCCGACATGAAAAAACCGGATGCCACCACCGTGATCTCCCGCGAAAACTACCGTTCCCTCGTGTTTCCGCTGCCGGTGACCGACCTGCTGTATGTCGGCCCTGCCACCGGGAAAAAGCTGCGTGCCCGCGGAATTCTGACCATCGGAGACCTGGCCGATTCCGACCCCGCGCTGGTGCGCAGCTGGCTGGGAAAAAACGGGCTGATGCTTCGCTCCTTTGCCGCGGGAGAGGATTGCGGCGTTGTGATGCCGGAAGGCTATCAAGTGCCGCTGCGCTCCATCGGCCACGGCGCCACCTGCATACGGGACCTTACCAGCAATTACGAGGTGTGGCTGGTGCTGCTGGAGCTTTCCCAGGATATCGGAAAACGGCTGCGGAAAAATGAGCTCACCGCCGGCGGAGTGGAGCTGTGCGTCCGCAGGAACGATATGGACGCCCTCCTGTGCCGCAGGGTGCTGCGGAACAGCACAAGCAATTCTCTGGAGATCGCCCAGATGGCTTACCAGCTTTTCCTCATGCGCTACGACTGGTCGCTTCCGGTGCGCGCCCTCACCGTGCGCGCGATCGAACTGTGCATCCCGGAAAAGAACGCCCAGCAGGATCTGTTCGGCGAGGCCGAAAAACGGGAAAAATTCCGGGTGATGGAAGACGCGGTGTGCGGCATAAGGGAGCGGTTCGGTGCGGGCTCCATTCGTTCAGCCTCCCTGCTGGGGCCTTCCGCCACCGCCCGGGACGAATGTGAAACGGTTCCCATGCCCGGCATGATGTACCGGCAGTAAGCGGTTTTCCGGTCCGGAGCCTTTTCCGGACTTTTTCCGCCCGGTTCAAAAAAAGTTCTTGCATTTGCCGGGTTCGTTTGTTATAATGCTACCTGCGGCTCATAGCAGCCATCTATGAATCCGTTCCGACAGGCAGCGTGTACAGCATCGTGATGCACGCCGCACACGGAAGGTTATTGCAAAAGAGGTGAGACAGGCATGAAGGAAAAGATCCATCCCAAGTACGGCAAATGCATCGTTCGCTGCGTGTGCGGTGAAACGTTCGAAACTGGCTCCACCAAAGGTGAGCTGACAGTCGAAATTTGCTCCAAGTGTCATCCTTTCTATACCGGCAAGCAGAAGCTGGTTGACACCGGCGGTCGTGTAGATCGCTTCAAGAAGCGCTTCAATCTGGAATGACGTTGATAAAAAGGCGGTTGCTTCGGCAGCGGCCTTTTTATTTGCAAAATCACAGACGGATATGATATAATCATTTCGGATCATTGTTACTCTGAACTTTGAAAAGCCTCAAAACAGGAAAGGGATCATAATGGCTAAAGAAAAAAAAGCGCTCCGTCCCGATGTGGGCGGGCAGGCGGTGCTTGAAGGCGTAATGATGCGCTCCCCTGAATACATCGCCATCTCGGTGCGCCGTCCGGACGGCTCGATCGTGACCAAGCGGGAACCCTATGTAAGTCCCGCAAAAAAACATAAATGGATGGGCTGGCCCGTGGTGCGCGGAGCAGTCAGTCTGTTCACGATGCTCTCCTCCGGCATGAAAACCATCACTGAAAGCGCCGATATGCTGGGCGTGGAGGAGGAGGAACCCTCGGCCTTTGAAAAATGGCTGAGCAAGGTGTTTGGCAAATCCATTGACAAGATCGTCATGGGCGTCGCGGTGGTTCTGGCCGTGGCGTTCAGCCTGGGGCTATTCGTGTTCGTTCCCAACCTGGTGGTGGAATTTATTCCGAGGGAACCCGACGGCATGCTTCTGGTGCGCAACCTCTGTTCCGCTCTGGTGAGGATCGTGATTCTCATCCTGTATATGTATCTGTGTTCAAAGGTGCCGGATGTGCGCCGCACCTTCCAGTATCATGGCAGTGAACACAAAACCGTATACTGCAATGAAAACAATCTGCCCCTCACGCCTGAAAATGCCCAGAAGTTTTCCACCCTGCATCCCCGGTGCGGCACCAGCTTCATCCTGATCACCTTCATTCTCTCCCTCATTTTCTACACCGTGATCGACGTGATCATCAAGCTGACCACCGGCTACAACATGCAGGATAACTACTTTATCCGGGTGCTCAGCCGCCTGGTGCTGCTTCCCCTTGTTGCGGGCCTCAGCTATGAAGCCCTGAAGGGGCTGGCCCATTCCAACAGCAAAGTATGCCGCACCCTGCGCTGGCCCGGGCTGATGATGCAGAAGCTGACCACCAAACAGCCCACCGATGATATGTGCCAGGTTGCCATCATTTCCATCCGTCAGGCGCTCGGAGAGACCATTGAGGGCGAAACCACTCCTGAAGGATGGACCCGCATTCCTCCCGAATCCCCTCTGGCTCAGCCTCTCCCCGAAAAGACGGACCGGGAAAAGAAAGCTGACGCCTGATCCCCTCGTCAAAATGCAGCTATGAAAGCAAAACAGCTCCTGCTTATGGCGGAAAAACAGCTGAAAGCAGCCGGAACAGAAAACATCCGGTTCGAAACAGGACAGCTGCTTTCCCACATCACGCACACAGAACCCCTGCTCCTCACCATAGAAAACAGGGAGATCGAACCAAACGAAGAAGCGGCTTTCTTCGCCCTGCTGGAACGCAGGGTCAAAAGGGAGCCGCTCCAGTATATTCTGGGCATTCAGTACTTTATGGGCCTTCCATTTGAAGTGGGGCCCGAGGTGCTGATCCCCCGCTTTGACACAGAAAACATGTGCGAGGACGCGGTGCGTCTGCTTCCCCGAAACGCCCGGGTGCTGGACCTGTGCACCGGCAGCGGCGCTTTGGCCGTAGCGGTGAAGCATCTGAGGCCGGATACGGAGGTTTTTGCCTCCGACCTGTCGGAAAAAGCCCTTTCCACAGCCGGGAGAAACGCGAAAAAAAACGGCGTTTCCGTCACATTCCTTCAGGGCGATCTTTTTGCCCCCCTCAGAGGAATGCGCTTTGACGCGATCCTGACCAACCCGCCCTATATTCCGGACGGGGATATTCCCGGCCTTTCAGAAGAAGTAAGGAAGGAGCCGCTGATGGCTCTGGCGGGCGGACCGGACGGGCTGGATTTTTACCGCCGCATCCTTTCAGAGGCTCCGGAGCACCTTTGCAAAAACGGCCTTATCTGGCTGGAAACCGGAGACGGCGAAGCGGACAGGATCCGGGAAATGATGCTTCCCTCCTTTGAAAAAACCGTGCTCGGGCAGGATCTTTCCGGGCATGACCGCTGGCTGCGCGGGCAAAAGCGAACACCCGGAAGCTTTGAAAAAGAGCCGGAAGAGATCACAGACAAATCCTGATAACAATTCACTTTTTTCCATTATTATTTCCATGCGGATGCAGGGAAAGTGAGAAAACGGTCAGAAAGAGTAACGTATGCTGGAAAACAGATTCATCCCCATTCTGGATCGCTATGAGGAATTGACCGAAGCGCTGAACGAGCCCTCGATCACCCGGGATATCGACCGGTACCGTTCCCTGCTTAGGGAAAAAGCGGCGCTGGAGGATCCCGTATCCGCCTTTCACCGGTATAAAAAGCTGCTGGATGAGCTCAGCGCCGTCAAAGAAATGCTGGGCGACCGGGAAATGGCGGATATGGCAAGGGAAGAGCTGGGGCCGCTTGAGGAAGAAACCCAAAAAGCAGAGCGGGAGCTGATGCACTATCTGATCCCGCGGGATCCTGATGACAGCCGCAGCGTGATCATGGAGATCCGCCCCGGTGCGGGCGGTGATGAGGCAAGCCTGTTTGGAATGCTGCTGCTGAGAATGTATATGCGCTATGCGGAAAAGCACGGGATTCGCTTTGAACCGGTGGACATCTCTGAGACCGAGCTGGGGGGCATCAAGGAAGCGGTTTTCTCCCTCAGCGGCAACAGCGCTTTTGCCCGCATGAAGTATGAAAGCGGAGTGCACCGCATCCAAAGAGTGCCCGTAACAGAAGCCGGGGGGCGCATCCACACCTCCACCGCCACCGTGGCAGTGCTGCCGGAAGCGGAGGAGGTGGAAGTGTCGATCCGCCCGGAGGATCTGCGCATCGACACCTACCGCGCCAGCGGCCACGGCGGTCAGTACATCAACCGAACCGACAGCGCCGTGCGCATCACTCATCTTCCGACCGGGCTGGTGGTGACCTGCCAGGATGAAAAAAGCCAGCTGAAAAACAAGGAGCAGGCCATGAAGGTGCTGCGCAGCCGGCTGTACAAGCTGTACCGCAGTGAAAAGGACGCCGCCTATTCCGCTGAAAGAAGAAGCCAGGTGGGCAGCGGCGAGCGCAACGAACGGATCCGCACCTACAATTTCCCCCAGGGCAGGGTGACCGATCATCGCATCGGCCTCACGCTTTATAAGATCGACGCCATTACGGACGGCGATCTGGATGAGCTGATCAACGCACTGACGATCGCCGAGGAAACCGAAAAGCTGCGGGATCTGCAGCTGTAAGGGAAAGAAACGGCTCTTCCGCCCGGCTGCTCCTTTGAATATCCCTCTGTTGCATGCAGTTTTCATTCGAATGCTTGACGAAACAAAACGCTGATTGTATAATATGGTTTGTATTTATAAAATCAAGGTCGGAGTCTGTACCGGCCATGAGAGGAAGAGATTCATATGTCCAAATCTGCTAACAAAACCATGAATTCCAAGACTGTCGCAACCATCGTTCTTGCGGTCCTGGCGGTGCTCACGCTTGCTTTCACTGTGTTTGGCATCACCGGCACTCCCAAGGAAGGCAACCTGTACTACTACCGTTCCTGGATCCCCGGCTCCTTTAAAGCCTGGCCCGAAGCTCTGAGGAATGCCTCCGATATCGGCGCCACCAAGACCCTGACGCTGGAGCTGGCAGCCCAGGAAGGTTCCGAAATCGATGCTGAAACGGTCAAAAACGTTCTGAACAAGCGTCTTAACATGCTTGGCGTGTATGACGGCAAGGTCACCGTGGACGGCACGACCGCCACCATCACCTATCCCGCCTCCTCCGCGGATGAGAACGGCGACGTGGTGGGCGAATCCATGCTGTATACCGGCAATGTGCAGATCACCTGGGGCGGCCAGAATGTCATCACCAATGACGGCATCGCCTCTGTGAAGACCTACAGCGGCCAGAACGGCTATGTGCTGGAGATCCACTTCACCAAGGACGGCAAGGCCGCTCTGAAGGCGATCGCCGACACCATCGAAAATGACAACCTGGAAATCCTGCTGGACGGTGTTTCCGTCACCGGCAGCAACTTCTCCTCTGAGGGCAAGGACTTTATCGACAAGGGTCTGTTCCTTTACATGAACAGCTCCGCCACCGCCCGTGTACAGAGCATGCTGTACGCCGCCGGTTTGGGCTGCGGCGACATGAAGGCCGGTGTTTCCCTGACTTCTCTGGAAGAAGGCGAACCCGCAAACGGCCTGGTTCCCACCCTGATCGTGGTGATCGCCGCGGTTGCCTGCTTTGCCGCGATGCTGATCCTTGCCAAGCGCAATGGTATCGCCGGTGTATGGGGGCTTTTGCTCTACATCGCCGTGTTCTTCTTCTGCGTTGCCGAGCTGCTCTATAACAGCGGTTATGTGAACCTGTTCTTTGTGATCCTCACCGCCCTCACCTTCGGCCTGTTCACCTACAATTTCATTTCCTGCATGAATGCGATCCGCAAGCAGGAAGCTGACCGCTCTGCCAAGGCTGCCATTTCCTTCGGCTTCAAGGCAGATATGAAGAATTTCTACATTGTGAACGGCATCGTGTTCCTGGTGGGCTTCATCCTGGGCTTCATCCCCGCTGTGAAGATGTACGGCTTCCTGCTGATGATCGCCGTGGTGCTGAACATCGTGATCAACCGCCTGTTCGTGCGTCTTTTGCTCCATCTGATGAACAGCGCCTCCAGCAAGTAATACAAAACTCGTTTAGTATAAATTCTTACCGATTCCTCTCCGGGAAGGATGTGAAAACACCCTTCCCTTTTTGTTTTGCCTCCGGGCTTCTCCATCTGATCAGGCATGATAAATTGTTACAAATTTTAGATTGACTGTGTTACAAATTTGTAATAAAATAGGATCGGTATCTTCTGTGGAGGTAACGGTCATGAGCAAAAAGCGGTTTGGAAACATGGTGGGAGTGCTGGCGGCGATCGTTCTGATGCTTGCCCCGCTTCCTGCGGCAGGCGAAAACGACGCTCTCGTCGGGATCACTACCGCCAGCCTGCGTCTGCGCAAAAGCGCATCTCTGACAGGAACGGTTCTGCTTACCATTCCCCGTGGAAAAACAGTTACGGTGTATTCAAGGCAGGGGGATTTTTACCGTGTAAACTATAACGGCCAAAATGGCTTTGCCTCCGTTGACTATATCAGCGCCGTGGGTCTCCCCACCGGAAGCGGAGCGGATACGGGAAAATATGAACCGATCACCGTTTCCTCCGGTGAAACGGCGATCCGCGCCCTGCAGAATGCCCTGAAGGAGCTGGGCTTCTACACCTCCTCCGTTGACGGAAAATACGGCAGCGGCACAAAAAAGGCGGTGGAAAGCTTCTGCACAAAGAACAGCCTTCCCTCATCCCAGGGAGCAGACGCAGCCTTCCTGCAGCTGCTTTTTGACGGCACACCCAAAAACAGCAAGGGCAAAGCCGTGAAGGTATACACCCTGCCGCCCGTCAGCGAAGTGATGCTTTCAAAAAACTGCAGAGGGGATCAGGTCGTGCGTCTGCAGCAGCGTCTGCGCGATCTGGGCTATCTTACCTCCCCCGCAGACGGCACCTTCGGCACCGCCACGGAAAACGCAGTGAAGGCATTCCAGAAAAAAATGGGGCTGAACGTGACCGGTGAAGCGGACACGACGATTCAGGCGATCCTTTATTCCTCCCAGGCTCTTTCCGCTTCGGCGGCTTCCACATCCCAGACGGTTCCCGACGCTCCCGTTTACCCCTTTACCACAAAAGCGCTGGAAGCAGTAAACCTGCGCAAGGGAAAGACCACCTCCTCCACAAGGTACACCACGATCCCCTCCGGCGCCCAGATCCAGGTACTTAAAACCGACGGCGATTATCTCTACGTGACCTACAAAACCTACACAGGCTACGTTCCTTCCCGGTATGTGGACGTACCCGTGCAGTATCTGAGCGGAAAAGTGCTTCCCTCCTCGCTGCAGGCCCGCATCGATTATAAACCGATCCCCGGATCGGATGACGAAAAGGCTGTCACGGCCCTTCAGTGTGCGCTGAAGGAGCTGGGCTTCTACACTTCCTCTGTGGACGGTATCTTCGGACCCGACTGCCTGACAGCCGTAAAAGAATTCCAGAAAAAGAACGGCCTGCGTCCCGACGGAGAAGTGACCCCGGAGCTGCAGCAGTTTCTGTATGAATACAAGGTCAAAAATGTATCCGGCAGCAGCAAAAATGTGTCGGTGCTGCCCCCTGTGGACAACTGGCCCATGGAGCAGGGAGACACCGGCTACCAGGTAAAAGATCTGCAGACGGTCTTGTCCTCTCTTGGCTTTTACACCGGGAAGATCACCGGAGAATATGATAAAACGACCGCCAACGCGGTGAAAGCTTTCCAGAAAAAGAACAGCCTCACCCAGGACGGCAAGGCCGGAAAAAAGACGCTGGCCGCATTGAACGCATTGGTTCCCACCTCCACGCCCTTCCAGCCGGCAACTCCCACGCCCACCCCAGCCTCCACTCCCCTCACTCCGGCCAATGTGGTCACGGTCAGGAACGGCACCCGGGGCGAAGCGGTGCGTTCCCTTCAGAGCGCTTTAAGCGAGCTTGGCTACTATAACGGAAGCATAAGCGGGATCTGCACCACCGAAGATGTGAAGGCGATCCAGGCATTCCAGAAGCGGAACGGGCTTGACGAGGACGGCATTGCCGGTTATGACACGCAGAAGCTGCTCTACAGCCAAAATGCCCTTCCGGCAGCCGCAAGCACCCCCACCGCAACTCTCAAATCCATCACCCTGCCCCCTGCGACCGCAACTCCCGCTGCTTCCATTCTGCTCAAACGCGGTTCCTCCGGGAAAGAGGTGACCCGGCTTCAGGAGCGGTTAAAGGAGCTGCGCTATTATTCCGGCACGGCGGACGGCATTTTCGGCGATGCGACTGAAAAAGCGGTAAAAGCTTTCCAGAAGCAGAACGGCCTCACCCAGGACGGGCAGGCCGGGGAAAGGACCCTGAACCGGCTCTACTCCTCCGCAGCCAAGGCTACCTCCACGCCTAAGCCCACCGCTACTCCCAAGCCTACCGCAACGCCCACCCCGGCCCCCACGCCGCTGAAGCTGGGAAGCACCGGAAAAAAAGTGGAAAAAAAGCAGAAGCGCCTGGTCCAGCTGGAATATCTTTC
>JAZLIA010000023.1:0-18986 GCA_045617125.1 Clostridia bacterium
GTAGGCTCCTCGGCTTTGCTACGCCGCTTCCTCCCCTCCTGCCATTACTGGTAGCAGCTTGCGGTTCGCTACACTTGGCGGTAAATACCCGTGGCGGGACTTTCACCCGCTAGAATTGTGCCATGCCCGGCACACGCAAAAAAGCCGTATCGGCTCATTACCGGTACAGCTTTCTTTGCACAGATCAGAAGGCCTGCATATCTTCAATATACTTTCTAAGTTCAGGAATCGCAACACGCTGCTGTTCCATGGTGTCGCGGTCACGCACGGTAACCGTGCCGGTCTCCTCTGTTTCGAAATCAACAGTGATGCACACGGGAGTTCCGATCTCATCCTGACGGCGATAACGCTTGCCGATGGAACCGGTCTCATCATAGTCCACCATGAAGTACTTGCTCAGTTCCTCATACACCTCAGAAGCCTTCGCACCCAGCTTATTTTTCTGCAAAGGCAAAACGGCCGCCTTGAAGGGAGCAAGGGCAGGATGCAGATGCAGCACCACGCGGGAATCATTCTCACCCAGCTCCTGTTCCTCGTAAGCATTGCACAGGAAAGCCAAAACAGCGCGTTCCACACCAAGCGAGGGCTCAATGCAGTAAGGAATATACCTTTCATTGGTCACAGGATCAAGATAATCCAGGGTCTTTCCACTGTGCTCACTGTGACGGGTAAGGTCATAATCGGTACGGTCTGCCACGCCCCAGAGCTCACCCCATCCGAACGGGAAGAGGAACTCAAAGTCCGTAGTCGCTTTGGAATAGAAAGCCAGCTTTTCAGGTTCATGATCCCGTAAACGAAGATTCTCTTCCCGGATGCCCAGATTGATCAGCCAATCCCGGCAGAAGGAACGCCAGTAATTGAACCAATCCAGGTCCTCACCGGGCTTGCAGAAGAATTCCAGTTCCATCTGTTCAAATTCGCGCACGCGGAAAATGAAGTTGCCCGGGGTGATCTCGTTACGGAAGGATTTCCCGATCTGTCCAATACCGGCAGGAAGCTTCTTGCGGCTGGAACGGATCACATTGGCAAAGTTCACAAAAATACCCTGTGCCGTTTCGGGACGCAGATAGATCTCGTTTGAAGCGCCTTCCGTAACACCTGCGAAGGTCTTAAACATCAAGTTGAACTGGCGGATCCCGGTAAAATCCTTCTTGCCGCACACCGGGCAGACAATATCATGCGAGGCGATATAATCTTCCAGTTCCTTATTGGTCCATCCGTCACCGGTCTCTTCGCCTTTGGTATAATCTTCGATCAGTTTGTCGGCACGGAAGCGGGCCTTGCAGTCCTTGCAATCCATCAAAGGATCATTAAAACCGCCCACATGACCGGAAGCGACCCACACTTCGCGGTTCATCAGGATGCCGCTGTCCAGACCCACGTTATATTTACTTTCCTGAATAAATTTCTGCCACCAGGCCTTCTTCACATTATTCTTGAATTCCACGCCAAGCGGTCCAAAGTCCCAGCTGTTTGCCAATCCGCCATAAATATCACTTCCCGGGAAAATAAACCCGCGGTTCTTACACAGTGCAGCCAGCTTATCCATCGTCAGTTTCTCGGCCATAACCCAATTCCTCCCCTTATTGATACCGGTTTATCATAGACATTCCTTCAGGATTTGTCAAGAAAATTCAAGCCGTTCATTACAGCAGCGCGATCAGTTCATCCATCATTTCATCAGTCGTGGCCCAGGATGTAGCCAGTCTGATCACCGTATGCTCATCATCCGGCTTTTCCCAAACATTGAAGAGAATTTTCCCGTTCAGGCGGTCATACTTTTCCCTGTCAAGCAGAACGAACTGCTGATTCGTCCAGGAATCGATATAGAGCGTATAACCCTTCCGGATCAAAGCTTCTCTCAGGCGCATTGCCTGACGGATACCGTTTTTTCCGCACTTTTCATACAACCCGTCTGTAAAAAGCGTGTCAAACTGCACACCGCACAACCGTCCCTTTGCCATCATAGCGCCGCGCTGCTTAGTGAGAGTGATAAAATGTTCCGGCATTTTTCCCGGTGCAAACACCAACGCTTCGCCGCAAAGGGCGCCGACCTTGGTCCCGCCAATCGTGAAAGCATCACAAATGGAAGCCAGTTGTGCCAAAGACACGTCATTCTTTTCACTCATCAAAGCATAACCCAGGCGCGCACCATCCGTGTACAGCCGCATACCGTAACGGTCGCACACTTTTCTCAGCTCCATGAGTTCTGAAAGAGAATACAGCGTGCCATACTCTGTGGGCTGGGAAATATACACCAGGCCCGGAAAAACCATATGGGTATGGGCATCATCACCATAGAACCGTTTGCAGAGGCTTTCCACATCCCCGGCACAGAGCTTGCCCTCTTTTTGTGGAACCGTAAGGCATTTGTGGCCTGTAAACTCGATCGCTCCCGCTTCATGGGCATGAATGTGTCCCGTTTCAGCACATACAGCTCCCTCCCAGGGCTGCAGCATGGCTGCGATCGCGGTCACATTGACCTGAGTTCCTCCGCTGATGAACACGACCCCCGCATTATCCGGTGCGCTGCATGCACGGCGTATTTTCTGCGCCGCCATACGGCTGTATTCATCATCGCCATAACCGACCTGCTGAACCAGGTTGGTCTCGATCAAACGCTTCAGAATATCAAGATGAGCTCCCTCGGAATAGTCATTCTGAAAAGACAGCATATTCTTCCTTCCTTTCTTAAAAGCGGCCTCACCGTGAACCCGTCACGCTTCGGCCGCTTTAACATGATTACTTCAGGGTGATGACCACATGACGGGTGGGTTCTTCGCCCTCACTGTGAGTGGTCACTGCGCTGTGATTTTGCAGCGCGGCATGCATGATGCGGCGCTCATAGGGATTCATCGGCTCCAGAGAAACTCTCTTGCCTGTCTTCTGACAGCGATTTGCCATCCGGTTTGCCAGACGGGTCAGCGCTTCCTCCCGCTTTGCACGGTAATTTTCCGTATCCAAAGTTACGCGCACATAATCGCTCTGTCCCTTATTTACGGCAAGGCTGGTCAGATACTGAAGCGCATCCAGCGTTTCTCCGCGGCGGCCGATCAGAATGCCCTTGCTGTCACCCATCATGTTGATACGCACATTGCCTTCCTCATCCAGGTTGGCATATACCTGCACATCCACCCCCATCTGACGGGTCACATTCATCAGGAACTGCTGTGCCTTTCCTTCATTCGTTGCAGGATCCCGGATCTCAGCGGGCTCAAGAGGCTTTTCCTCTGCCTTTTCCTCATTTTGATCAGGACGGACTTCCTCCTGAGTTTTCTCGGCCTTCGGCTTGCGGGCAGGACGCTTCTGCTCTTTCTTCTCAGTATCCCTGTTCGCGGTTTCCTTTTTCTCGGATTCCTTCTTAACAGTCTCCTTTTTTCCGGTTTCCGCCTTCACAGGTTTCTTTTCCGGTTCCTGCTTCTCTGTGTCAGCAGGTTTATCTTCGCTTTTATCTTCCCTGGTAACCGAAGCGGCAGCTTTCTTCTGCGGAGCTTTTTTCTGCTTTTTTTCGGCAGGTTCTTCTTTAGGCTCATCCAGCATGTGAGCAAAAAGGCTGTCCTGTTTTTCTTCTTCGTCTTCCTTCACCGTCAACCGCACCTTGGCCGGACGGCTTCCAAACAGGCCGAAAAGGCCCTTGCTGCCTTCCATGAGAACTTCAACGTTCACATCGCTGATCACCAGATTCAGCTCGTTTAATCCCGCTGAAATGGCTTCTTCTGTTGTACGGCCTGTAAATTCGTAGCTCTTCGTCATCTGATCGTTCCTTCCACCTTTAACGGGTTTTTATTTGCATCTTCCCGGGCTTCCTTCTTATCAAGATACTTGTTGATGCCGAACGTCATACCGATCATCAGCACGTTGCTGGTGACCCAGTAAAGAGCGAAAGCGGCATAAGATGAGACGCAGCAGTAGAAGGAGAAAATCGGGAAGAAGTATTTCATGAACTTGGTCATACCCTGACCCTGCTGATTCGCATTGCTGTCATTCGTCTGCACATCCTGACCGGTGGGATTCACCTTGGTCATGATCAGCTGAGTAGCAAGAGACAAAACAGCAAGGATCATATAACCGTTGCAGGGCCAATAAATATTACCGATCCAGGTTTGGGTAAGCAGGCAATTTGCTCCCATGGTCTGGTAGAAAACTGAAGCGGAATACGCACTGTTGATGGGGGTAAGCAGAGCGGTCAGATTATTTGCAAAATCCAGCTCCGTCACATTGAGAGCAATAAGCACACGGCTCAGATCCTCCTGGCTGAGCAGTTCCACGGCCTTCATCCAGCTCTCCTTGGGGATCATGCGAAGCTGATTCAGGTCCGGCGCGATCGTGCTGAAGAAGGAATCAGGCGCCCAGATGTTCCGGATCCAAAGCAGTGTGTCTGCCGGACGGATCGGATTTTCCACACCGGAGATCGCTTCAAGCACCTGTCGGGCCATTTCGCGGTTGGCGACAGAACGCATGGCATAGAACATGATCAGCAAAATGGGATACTGCAGCAGCATCGGAAGGCAGCCGGAAAGAGGATTGTACTGCTCCTTCTGCATCAGCTCCTGCTGCTTTTTCTGAAGCTTTACCTGATCGTTTGCATACTTCTTCTGGATCTCAGTCAGCATAGGCTGAATCTTGGTCATCTTGCGCATGCCCTTACGGCTCTTAACATCCAGAGGCAGTACGAGCAGACGGAACAGCACCGAAAATACCACCAGCGAGATTGCATAATATGCAAAAAAATTGTCATTCAGCCAATCAATAATACTAACCAAAAAATCGATCACCGGTTTTCGTCCCTCCTAACATAAAAATCGGGATAAGGGGGTACCGGATCGTACCCACCTTTGCAAAACGGGTTACACCTCAGAATCCTTCTTAAAGCCATTCCTCCACCGCGCAGAGCTCCCCATTTTTCAATGGCTTCCATCGCATACGCGGAGCAGGTCGGTATAAACCGACAGCATGCCGGTTTGTTGGGACTGATGTGATGACGGTAGAACCTGATCAGTCCAAGAAGTATCTTTTTCATTCCAGACGACCCTTATACAGGTTTTGTTTTCTCAGCAGATACCGCATGCTGCTCAGAAGCGTGCGATAATCTGCCTGCGCAGCAAGCGGTTTCACGGCAAAAACATAATAGCCGCATTTCAGATTATTGGTCTGGGAAGAAAAGGCTGCCCGCAGGCGGCGCTTGATACGATTGCGCATGAAGGCCTTTCCCACCTTCTTGCTTACAGAAAAACCAACCTGAAGCCGGGGCGCCCTGATATACAGCAATGTCAGTTCCCGGCAGGAAGCCGCGCTCCCCTTCCGGTATACATATTGAAACTGACCGTTTTTCCGGATACGATATTCTTTCTGCATAACAAACACCCTGTCTCCCGGACATGGCCGCGAATATCTAAAACAAAACCCGCCCCTGTTCAACATGCACGATGGCAAGCATTGGGGCGGGCTAAGCCATACAGAACACGAGCGAGGTCTTCCGTCAGGAGCTGATCAGACGGTAAGCTGCTTACGGCCCCGACGGCGACGGGCAGCCAGAACTCTGCGGCCGTTCTTGGTGGACATACGGGCACGGAAACCGTGAACCTTATTGCGCTGACGTTTCTTAGGCTGATAAGTGTGCTTCATAATCTGTTCTCTCCTTTAATGGTAAATACCTTGCGGTATCGAATTCTCTCTGTGCCCGTTCACAGGACAGCCATTATAGTATATCCATTGGGTTCCTGAGTGTCAAGCATTTTTTGTGCTTTATCCCGTTATTTTGCGAGTTTTTCCCTCTCACTCCGGAATCGTCTGCTTGAGTGCGCGCAGCGTCTCCAGCTGCTGAGAGATCTGGTTATCCGCATTATCAAACAGTTCCTTCAAACCACCGGTCAGCTTCGCTTTGATCTCAGCGCATTCACGCTGAGTTGCATCCATCAGCTTTTCAGCTTCTTCCCTGGCACGAATCGTGATCTCGTTTTCATCCACCATCTGGTTTGCACGTGCAGCCGCGTCCGCGATCATCTGTGCGGCCTGCTGCTGGGCGGAGGCGACCGTCTGGTTAGCCTGGTCATTGGCCAAACGCACAGTATCCGCAGCACGGGTATTGGCATCGGCCACAGTAGCGCTGGCCTGGGCATTTGCATCCTCCACGGTCTGCTTTGCGGTCACATTTGCCTGCCGCACCGCTTCTTCAGCGGAAACGTTAGCCTGATTCACCGTCTGTGCAGCGGTGGCATTAGCCGTGTCAATGATCTGCTTTTCATTTTCCAGCACCTGCTGCGCACGCGCCAGGCTGGGATCCATATTCTGTTCCAATTGTTTGAGAAGATCGGACAGCTGCTGTTTTTCGATCACGACCTTCTGGGTAAGCGGAATTCCCTTGGCATTCGTGAGCAGGATCCTGAGACGATCCACGATCTGTAGTAACGCAATCTTTTCGGACATGATCATTTCCTCCTTCAATGTTTCAAATCGCACCAAACTTACTTTCCATTGCTTTCTTCACAAAAACAGGTACAAAAGCGGAGATATCCCCGCCAAAGCTCATGATCTGACGTACGGCCGAGGAACTGATATCGGTTTTTTCCGGAGAAGCGGCCAGAAAAACGGTTTCTGTATCCGGCCACAGGGCATGGTTGAGCCGGCTCATTGCGGCTTCACTTTCAAATTCTCCGGCTCCTCTGATCCCTCTTGCGATCACCCGGATGTCAAGCTTTTTAAGAAGCTCAACCGCGAGACCGTTCCACACCACTACTTCAATATTTTCCAAATTCCCGCAGGCTTCCTCAAGCATCGCTTTTCTTTCTTCTGCGGTGAACAGGCCGTTTTTATCAGGGTTAACCAGAATGCCCACATACACCTTTTCATACATCCCGCTCAAACGCTTTATCACATCCATATGCCCCAACGTAACAGGGTCGAACGAGCCGGGATACAGGCAGCTGTTTTCAGCCATTCAGGTCAACTTCCTTCCTTCTTCTGTTGCATCCGGCACATCGCCTAGCTTTTTCAAAAGGGTGATGCCGGTGATCCCGTAATGTCTTTCATCGGTGATCTCAAAACCCTCTCCGGGATTTGGCTTTGCTTCTTTCAAATGCTCCGACACGATACAGCAGTTTTCTTTCAACAGTCCCGCATCACGAAGAAGCACGCACACCGGAGCTGTATCCATCCGGTAAGGCGGATCCAGAAAAACGAGATCAAAGCTTCTTTTTTCTTTTTTCAGCCGTCTAATCGCTTCCGTGTCGCTCACAGGCAGAAAGACGGCTTTTTCCTCATAGGCAAGCGACCGGATATTTTTTCGGATTGCTTCTCCTGCTTTCCGGTCCCGATCCACCATCACCGCGCTGCGCGCACCTCGGGACAAGGCTTCCAACGCCAGTGCACCGCTTCCGGAATAAAGATCCAACACCTCAGCATCATACACCCGGCTGCCCAGAATGCTGAAAAGGGCTTCCTTCACCTTGTCCGCAGTGGGACGAGTCTCCTGCCCGTCCGGAGCGATCAGGAGACGTGATCTTTTTTCTCCCGCAATGATACGCATCAGATCAGTCTGTTCTTCTGTTCGCGCTCAGCCTTGCGCAGTTCCTGTTTTTTTCGCTGCCGCCTGACCCGGGCATTATTGCGGTTGATACTGTCCTGAACGCCGGCACGCTGCCTGGGACCGGTAAGATACCCGAACGCATAGGGAAGGAACGGGATGATCACCAAAAGTGGGCTGAGCCTGTCAATAACATAACGGGCATTCATATCTGTAGAGGATACCATATTGAGGAAGGGATAAATGCAGGTACGCACAACCAAGCTGAGCACTCCGACCAGCCCGATGCTTTCCGTTTCCGTATAATAGCGAAGGGCAAGATAATCCCCTTCCCCGGCAGAGGAAGAGATCCAGGAAGGTAAACTCTGCAGATGGTAGGTATCCTTTTCGCACATCAGGGCATAAACAAGGCAGATGTACACGGGGATCAGCACCGCGATCAGCGTAGTCACAAACCCCTTTGCCGGATGAAAGGATTTTTCCTTTTCTTCATTTGTAACGGTGCGTCCGGTCTCCTGCTTACCGTAGGCGATCTGCCCAGTGCACACATCCTCATCTCCCGCTTTCACGCCTTCCATCCACACCAGCGCACCGCATACCGCGATTAGGACCAAGGAGGTGATCACGTGTAAAACCGCACCGCCAATGGACAGTGACGCTCCCAACAGCAGGTAAAACAGAATAAACACAACCTGAAACGCCAGCAGCCTTGTTCCCCGTTTCAGCACCTGCTTGCTAAAAGGTTTTCCTTTCAGATAGGGTTTGCAGACCGGTTTTGTTTTCTTGTTTGCCATCCGTCATTTCCTTTCTTACAGTCCCACATACTCGATCGGTACTCTCGCTGTTGCAGAAAGCAGCACCTCATAGCAGATCGTACCGGTCCAGGAGGCCAGTTCTTCCGCATCGATCCGCTCATTTCCCTGCGAACCCAGAAGCACAGCCGGATCTCCCTTCTGCACGTCGAGGCCCGTTACATCCACCAGCATCTGATCCATGCAGATCCTGCCCAGCACCTTACAGCGTTTCCCGTGCATCAGCACATAAGCCTTTTCTCCCGCCGCACGGTGATAGCCGTCGCCGTAGCCAACCGCCAAGGTCGCCACCCGCATATCCCGGGGAGCGGTAAAGGTGCGGCCGTAGCTAAGCTGGTCTCCCTTTTTTACATCCTTCACATACACCGCTTCAGTAAAGAAGCTGAGAGCGGGACGCACTGAAACATCCGTTTCCACCGGCGCATAACCGTAAAGCACGATTCCGGCTCTCACCATATCATATCCGGCCCGTTCAAACCGAAGCATTCCTGCCGAAGCTGCGGCATGACGCAGAATACCCGCCGGAAGCAGGGAGCACAACTTTTCAAAGCGTTTCATCTGCATCAGCGAATACGCTTCGTCTTCTCCATCCGCATCGCTGAAATGAGTAAACACCCCAGTCAAGTGCACCAAAGAGCATTTTTTCAACGCATCCAGTACTTCTGTTACTTCCTCTTCCGTGCGTGCCCCGATCCGTCCCATTCCGGTATCCAGCTTCAAATGCACCTCCGCTTCTGTATCCAGAGCTTCACACTGGGCCTGAAGCTGCTCCACACCCATCCTGTCAAACACAGTCTGGATCAAATGGAAGCGCACGCTTGCCGAAGCTCCCGGCACATTCACACCGCCAAGCACAAGAATGGGAGCGCGGATCCCGTTTTCGCGCAGCACGACACCCTCCTCGGGAATAGCCACACCCAGCATATCCGCACCATTTTCCAAAGCCACCCGAGCCACCTGAAGCAGCCCGTGACCGTACGCATTGGCCTTTACGACCGCGAGCATACGGGTGTTTCCAAATTTCTTCTTGAGCGCAATGGTATTATCCCGGATCGCGGAAAGATCCACCTGGATAAATGTTCCTCTGCAGTGCAAGTTATTTTCCTCCGACCGCCCGATCACTCAATTTTCTCATTCTTTCACAGTTTCCCAACGGCATCCTGTCCGATCAGGCGGATTTCTTTTTCTTCCAGCGTAGCACGGGCTTTCTCGTTGTCATTCGTGCGCAGTACGATCAGCGCATTCCCCTGATATGCCCGGTTGAAAGAATACATATATTCCACGCCCAACCCAGCCTGGTTCAGAATTCCCAGTATATCGGCTAATCCGCCGGGACGGTCCGGAACAGACACCACCGTCACATCATCCACCCGGGTGGTATAGCCAGTCTGTTCCAACAACGGAACGGCTTCCTTCCAGGAAGAAGAAATGAAACGAACGATTCCGAAGGACGCCGTATCTGCGATGGAGATCGAAACCAGATCAATGCCGTTCTGAGCCAATATTCGCGTCAGCTCCGCTATTTTTCCGGCGCTATTTTCCAAAAAAACCGATACCTGCTTAGCAAACACGTTCCGGCACATCCTTTCCTTCCGTGTGATCTTCATTCCTGATCATTATATCATGAAATCGCAAAAACAGCAAATCGGCCCTCTAAACCTTGCGGTTGTCAACGATCCGCTTCGCTTTTCCGTCTGTTCTCGGAAGTGAACCCGGCGCACACAGCTTCACCTGACAGGAAACGAGAACCTCGCTTGCAAGCTGCTGACGGATACGGTTCTGCAGTTCCTCCAGCTCACGTACCGTATCCGATATCAGCCCCCGCTCCATTTCGACCTGCACTTCCAATGTATCCAGGCTGCCCTTCCGGTCCACGATCAATTGATACTGAGCGGTCACTCCGGGCACCTGAAGCAGGGCATGCTCGATCTGGGAGGGGAATACATTGACCCCACGGATGATCAGCATATCATCCGTGCGGGCATGGACCCGTTTCAGCTTTCTGTGAGTTCTTCCGCAGGAACAAAGGCCCGTGCTCAACCCGCTCAAATCGTGTGTGCGGTAGCGGATCAAAGGCATGGCTTCCTTGTTAATCGTCGTGATCACCAGTTCCCCCTCCTGCCCATCCGGCAAAGGCTGAAGCTCCTTATCCAGGATCTCCGGAATGAACTGGTCTTCCCATATATGCAGCCCGTTTTTCTCTCTGCATTCCATGGCCACACCGGGCCCCATCATTTCAGTAAGACCGTAAATGTCCCTAGCCTCGATTCCCAGTTTTTCTTCCAGACCGGCACGCATCTCGTCCGTCCAGGGTTCTGCACCAAAAACTCCGATCCGAAGGCTGATATCCTCCCGCGTCATTCCCTCCTTCTCCATCGCATCTGCCAGATTGAGCGCATAAGAGGGCGTGCATAAAAGGACTGTAGGCGCAAAATCTCTTAAAAGCATAAGCTGTCTCTGAGTGTTTCCGCCGCTCACCGGGATCACAGCGGCGCCCAGACGTTCAGCTCCGTAATGAGCCCCCAGGCCGCCTGTAAACAGGCCATAACCATAGGAGATATGCACGGTGTCCTCATCTGTCACCCCTGCACAGGCAAGGCCGCGCGCCACCAGATCGGCCCAGTTATCGAGGTCATTTCTGGTATATCCCGTCACGGTAGGCTTTCCGGTGGTTCCTGAAGAGGCATGAATGCGAATGATCTTTTTCCGTTCCACAGCAAACAAACCGAAAGGATAGTTCTCCCTCAGATCTTTCTTCTCAGTGAACGGGAGCAGACGGATATCCTCTGCATCCCGGATATCCTCCGGCCGCACTCCGCACATATCCATTTTGGCGCGATAAAACGGCACGTGATCATACACCCGGCGCACAGTCTGCTTCAACCTTTCCGTCTGCAAGGAATGAAGTTCATCCCGGGACATCGTTTCGATCTTCGCGTCCCACATCCTGTTTTCCATTCTTCACTTCACCCCAGCTGCTTTTCGGCCTTCCTCGAATGCTTTCAGGTTGATCTCCAGTGTTTTAGGAGGCACACACGCGGTAATCGCGTCCTTCCAGTACTGTTCATCCCACTCGCTGAAAGCGGAAAGCACGCCCAGCAGCACAATATTCACTGATCTTGCGCTTCCTGCTTTTTCTGCAAGCATCAGAGCATCCAGAGGCACCTGGTTTTTCGCGCAGGGCTTTTCTTCGGGATATGCTGCCTTTCCGGTGATCACCGGCATGGGCAGCATGCGCTGGGTATTGTAGATCATCACGCCGTTTTCACAAAGATAGTTTTCTGCCCGGAGCGCTTCCAGCATTTCAAAGGATAACACAAAATCGGCTTTTCCTTCATCCACTAAAGGAGAATCCACCTTCTCACCGATCCTCACATGAGTGATCACACTGCCGCCCCGCTGGCTCATGCCGTGAACCTCGCTCACCTTGATATCCTTGCCCATCTGCAGGGCAAGATAACCCAGGATCTTGCTGGTCAGAAGGATTCCCTGTCCGCCGACTCCAACAATGATGATATTTCCGTTCATGCTTCCTCGCCTCCCCGGATGCATTTGAAGGGACACATTCCGCTGCACAATCCGCATCCAACACACAGCGTGGTATTGACCTTTACACCATTTTCACCGCGTTCCAGAGCGGGACAACCGATCTTCATACAGGTTCCGCAGTTTTTGCAGTTTTCAATGCGTACGCTTGCCTTTTTCCGTTTATCCAATAGAGCACAGGCTCGTCTTGCGATCACGACAGACACCCCGTCATACATCAGCTCCTCACCCAGCACCTGACGGAAACCCTTCAGGTCATGAGGATCATGCACCCTTACATGAGCACCGATCGCAGTACACAATGCCTCAAGATCCAGCTGCGGCGCAGGATTGCCGTAAATGTCAAAACCGGTCGCAGGGTTCTGCTGATGTCCGGTCATGCCCGTAATGCGGTTATCCAGAATTACGACCGTCATCGTGCTCCTGTCATACACCGCGTCGATCAAGCCTGTGATCCCACTGTGGATAAACGTGGAATCCCCCAGCACGGCAACCGTCTTTTTGCTGAACTCCCGTCCCTGTGCCTTTTCAAGGCCATGCGCCATACCAATGGAAGCGCCCATGCACAGTGCGGCATCCATTCTTTCAACAGGAGGAAGAGCGCAAAGCGTGTAACAGCCGATATCGCCCATCACGTTGAGCCCCATCTGATTCAGCACAAAGAAGGTAGCCCGATGCGGACATCCCGGGCACAGCACAGGAGGACGGGCAGGCAATGCCTTCGCTGATATCGGGGCACTGTTTTCCTGTTTGAAAAGCTCCGCGATCCTTGCGGCACTCAGCTCACCCTGAAGCCCGGTCAGATCCTTTCCGGTCACTTCAATTCCCATTGCACGGATATCTTTTTCCAGTACGGGCTCCAGCTCCTCGATCACAACGGCGCGTTTCACCTGGCTCACAAAATCCCGGATCTGCTTTTCATTGATGGGATAGGTAAGGCCCATTTTCAGAACGCTGGCTTCAGGAAGCGCTTCACGCACATACTGATACACCACGCCGCCGCAGATCACCCCCAGCTCCTTCCCGCGCATTTCGACACGGTTGACCGGCATTTCCCCAGCCTTTTCCGCCAGGAGCTTTTCTCTTTCCTCCACAAACACGTGACGTTTTTTTGCCATTCCGGGCATCATCACGTATTTCATATAATCCTTCTTATAGGGCACGTTTTCCTTCTCTTCCCTTTCGCCCACTTCCACAGGAGAGCGGCTGTGAGCCAGGCGGGTCGTCAAACGAAGGAACACAGGCGTATCGTATTCCTCACTTAAACGGTATGCCAGTTTCATGTAATCCTTGCATTCCTGGCTGTCAGCCGGTTCCAGCATGGGCATATGCGCCGCTCTGGCATACATGCGGCTGTCCTGTTCATTCTGAGAGGAAAACATCGCGGGATCATCGGCACAGGCAATCACCAGCCCTCCGTTCACCCCGGTATAAGCCGCGGTAAAGATCGGATCAGCCGCCACATTAACGCCTACATGCTTCATGCAGCTCAAAGCCCGGGCGCCGCCCATGCAGGCTCCAAATGCCACTTCCACAGCGGTTTTCTCATTCGGAGCCCATTCACAGTTCATTTCTTTATATTTTGCACAGTTTTCCGTAATCTCGGTACTGGGTGTACCCGGATAACTGCTTACAACACGCACCCCGGCTTCCCAGGCGCCCTGAGCGATCGCTTCATTTCCCAGCATCAGCTTTTTCATAAACAGACACACTCGTTTTCTGCGGCTTACGCCACGATAATCATTCGCAAGCAGGTATAAAAATGTATACCTCGCTACAGTTGCTCAGTATACCAAATCCTCCGTTATTTGAAAAGAGGAAAACACAAAAAAGACAGGGAAAGCAAGCCATACAAATATGCCCGGCTATCCGGCCGGGCATAAAAGCGTTTTTTGTTTTTTACTGCTTCGTTCCGCACTCAGGGCAGAACTTGGCATTCCGGGCGATTCTGGCGCCGCATTCCGGGCAGAATTTCGTGTCTCCCTGAGGAGCTGCAGCAGGCTGGACAGCATTCTGACTGGGAGACTGCATCCCCTGCCCCATCATCTGGTTCATCATCGCGACCGCGCCAAAGCCTGCGCCCAGACCGGCTGCGCCATTTTGATTGTTCGCTGCTTCGCGCATGGCTTCGGCAGCCTGATACCGGGTATACTGATCCAGATTGCCCACCACGCCCATGCTGGTGCGGCGGTCCATTGCCTTTTCCACTTCCTCGGGCAGACTGACATTTTCGATCACAACACTGGTCAATTCCAGACCAAGGGGAGAAATGGCAGGCGAGATCGCACTCTGAGCATAACGGCCCAACTCGTCATAATTGGCAGCCAGATCCAGCGCAGGAATCTTGCTCTGAGCAATCGCATCACTGAGGCCCGAAACCAGCTTGCTCCGGATCGCACCGGCAACGCCGTCCACCTTCATATAGGAGCTGGTTCCGAACACTTCCTTCAGGAATACGGCAGGATCGCTTACCCGAAAGGAATAGGTGCCAAAGGCACGGATACGAATAGGGCCAAACTCAGCATCCCTCATCATCACAGGATTGCTGGTTCCCCACTTTTGATCGATGAAGCGGTGCATGTTGATGAAATACACTTCCGCCTTGAAAGGAGAATTGAAGCCGTACTTCCAGCTGCGAAGGCTGGTAAGAAGAGGCATGTTCTGGGTCGTCAGCTCATATCTGCCGGGGCCGAACACATCTGCCATCTGACCTTCGTTCACCAGGATCGCGACCTGGCTCTCACGCACCGTCAGCTGCGCTCCCATCTTGATCTCATGATCCTCCCGATCAAAGCAATACACCATAGTATCACGGGAATCCTCGGTCCATTCGATCACATCAACAAACTGACCTACCAATTTAGAAAAAAGTCCCATTTTCATTCCTCCTTAGCATCAACGGGAGCCATCAGTTCCCTGATGCTCTCCAGAATACGGATCCGGGAAATATTCATATCCAGTTCCAGATAATTCTTGACCATTTCAAAGCTGTCATCCACATGTCGGCGCACCTTATCGGAAAGCACGGAAATATCGCCCGTTCCATCCGCCGGGATCGCAACAAGGCGGATATGTCGGGGGCTCACCACCGCGACCCCATAAAAGATCTCATCCTGATAGCGCCCGAAAAAGTTGTTTCTCAGGGCTGCTTCCAGTCTTTCCTGTCTCAGCGCCGGGTCATGCCGCTCACTCATGTAGATCTCGCCCTGCGGCATATCGATATCAAACAGCATCAGCGGCTTTTCCGGGTCAAACCTGGCCCTGAGATAGATGAGCAGACGCTGCACATAGCTGAAATCACTGAGTTTCCCGGAAAGCAGATCGTGAATGAATTCATCCTTCAGCTGCACCATCACCGTTTTAGGGTCATAATACTCGTCATAAAAATCCGCATGCAGCCGGTCCATCACACGAAGCAGCTCCTGCAGGATCCTCACCTGCTTTTCACTGTCCTCCGTCACTTCAAACACAGGAAGACTCGGCCGTCCGAATCGGAGATAACGGTTCAGATTATTGCCGTCGCTTTTTTCGAGCAGATACCCCACAGCATCGATCGCTTTGCTTTCAAGAGCGGTTACAGCCTCCTGGGATGAGGAAACGATATAAGGATGATGATAACCCATCCTGTGCCAGTCCACTCCATCCCGGAAGAAAGCCGCAACCTGCGCGTGATCTGTAGCAAGCAACAGTTTGTACATCGGCACCTCCTACAAAAAAAACAGATATTACTTTGACATTATACACAAAACTGTCCCATTTTACAAGAACATTTACAATGTTCCGTTTTTTGACCCGCTTCATACCCGAATTTACTGCTTTTTTACGTGATAATAAGCTGAAAGAAAGCGGTAAAACCAGTCCTCCGGAAGAAGATCATGCAGGCAAAGAGCCAGATGCTGTGAGGGCATCGCTATGCATCTTCGCATGGGAAGACGCTTTCTTCCGAGCATTCCGGCAACGATCCTTCCAAGCTTTTCAGGGTCGCTTCCGCCGCTTTCATCACGGTCGATCACCCGGTGCACCCGATCCAGAGAGGCCCGGTAAGGATCTCCTTCCCTGCAGCCTTCACTGACAGCCCGATATCTGGACGATCCGCCTCTATGGTCTCCCGGTTCCACCAGCATCACCTGAATATTCCAGGGACTCACTTCCATGCGAAGAGCTTCGCAAAAGCCTTCCAGAGCATGCTTTGCAGCGCTGTATGCCCCCTCAAACGGAGTAGACAGCACTCCGTTTACCGACGAAAAGCAGATGATCTTGCCGCATTTTCTCTCACGCATGCCTGGAAGCACCTGACGGATCATATTGACCTGACCGTAAAAATCCGTTTTCATCACCTGCTCCAGCTCCTCAGGAGAGTATCCCTCACAGCTTCCCAGGATCAGTATCCCGGCACAGCAGATCAGCACATCCGGTTCACCGGCTATCTTCCTTGCGTTCACGCAGAACTGACGAACGCTGTTTTCATCCGCCACATCCAGCGGAAGACGCCAGCCTTCCTCGCTCTCTCCCTCTTTTCCGGCAAAACTGCGCGCGCCGGATATAACAGTATATCCCTTTTTGCGAACCTCCCGGGCTGTGTACATTCCCAATCCGCTCGAAGCCCCTGTGATCCAGACACTCGCCATGATCTCTCACCTCCGAAAGCGTTTCTTGCGAAAGCATTGACCGTTTACATTATAGAACGGATTATGCTATAATGCAAACGCGCTGTATGCGTCCCTGTACGGCACCCTGTATTTTTCCTGTTTTCATTCTTTGCCTTAATGAGGTGAAACACATGGCAACCGCGATCCTGCTGCCCGGAAAAGAGCAACGTGTTTATTCCGGCCATCCCTGGATATTCAAAAGCGACATTTCCCGAATAAAGGGAAACTGGCATGAGGGGGATGTGGTGCGTGTCGAATCCGACAGACACCGTTTTCTCGCTATGGCAGTCTATAACCCGCGTTCACAGATCGCCCTTCGGATCCTTACCCGGCATGATGAAAAGATCGACGCTGATTTTATTCACTCCCGGGTAAAACGAGCCCTGGACTATCGCCGCAGTTTTGCCGATCTTTCGTCATGCCGCCTGATCTTTGCCGAGTCAGACGGTCTTCCTGCTGTGATCGCGGATCAATTCGGCGATGTGATTTCACTTCAATGCCTGTGCCTCGGGATGGAACAGTTCAAGCAGGATATCTGCGATGCCCTGATTGACGAAACCGGCGCCCGCGGCATCTGGGAGCGTAATGACGTACCGGTTCGGGAGCTTGAAGGTCTGGAACAAAAGACCGGTCTGCTGCGCGGGGAAGTACCCGACAAAGTGGAAATGACCGAAAACGGCATCCGTTTTTTAGTGGATGTCAAAAACGGCCAGAAAACCGGTTTCTTCCTGGATCAGAAAGAAAACCGTGCCGCAATGGCTCCCTTTGTGAAGGGAAAGCGGGTGTTGGATTGCTTCAGTCACACCGGTCCTTTCGCACTTCACGCCTGTAAATACGGTGCTGATGAAGTCATTGGAGTGGATATCAGTGAATTTGCCTGCGAATGTGCTTCCGGAAACGCCCGGCTGAACGGATATGACCAGGTCTCCTTCATCGCCGCCAATGCTTTTGATTATCTGAAAGAGAAAAGCCTGACCGATGACAAATTCGACGTGGTCATTCTGGATCCCCCTGCCTTCACCAAAACCAGAGACGCTGTTGCTTCCGCAGCACGCGGCTATAAGGAGATCAATCTGCGCGGCATTAAGCTTCTCCGTGACGGCGGCTACCTCATCACCTGCTCCTGTTCCCAGCACATGCTCCCCGGCAATTTCAAGGATGTGGTGCTGGACGCGGCAAAGGATTGTCATGTAAACCTGATGCAGGTGGAATACCGCACCCAGGGTCGCGATCATCCCATTCTCCCCGCGGCTCCGGAGACACAGTATCTGAAATGCGGTATCTACCGCGTGTACAAATAAACTTATGGCACTTTATCCGCTCCCTTTGCACCCGCTGAACGGGTGCTTTTTGTGTTTTCCTTTTTTCTGCTCCCGTCCATAAAAAAAGCCCCTGTTCCCTTTCGGGCACAGAGGCCTCATGTTTTTAAGGCTTACTTTGCGTATTCGGTGCTGCGGGTCTCGCGGATCACATTCACGCGAATCTGTCCGGGATACTCCATTTCCTTCTCGATCCGTTTCGCGATCTCCTTGGCCATCACCTTGGTTCCCTCATCGGTCACATCCTCGGGCTTCACCATGATGCGCACCTCGCGTCCGCTCTGGATCGCAAAGCACTTTTCGACGCCCTCGAAAGAATTGGCGATCTCTTCCAGCTTTTCAAGACGCTTGATATAATTTTCCAGCGATTCTCTGCGGGCACCGGGACGGGCCGCGCTGATCGCGTCCGCAGCCTGCACCAGAACCGCTTCAACCGTCTGCGGTTCCACGTCATTGTGGTGAGCCAGAATCGCATGGATCACATCGGGGCTCTCATGATACTTGCGTGCCAGCTCTCCGCCCAGAGAAACATGGGTGCCCTCCTGCTCGTGGTCTACCGCCTTACCGATATCATGAAGCAAGCCGGCTCGTTTTGCCAACGCCACGTCCGCACCCAGTTCAGCTGCCATAAGGCCAGCCAGATGGCTCACCTCGATAGAGTGCTTCAGAACATTCTGACCATAGCTGGTACGGAACTTCATGCGGCCCAGCAGCTTGACCAGTTCAGGATGGATGCCGTGCTGAGCGGTTTCAAAAATGGCCTGTTCACCAGCTTCACGGATCTGGTTGTCCACTTCCTTCTTGGCCTTTTCCACGCATTCCTCTATGCGCGCGGGATGGATGCGGCCATCCATGATCAGCTTTTCAATCGCCAGACGGGCTGTCTCCCTGCGAACCGGATCAAAAGCGGAAACGATCACAGCTTCAGGGGTATCATCAATGATCAGGTCCACTCCGGTAGCGGTTTCAAGTGCGCGGATATTACGGCCCTCTCTTCCGATAATGCGGCCCTTCATATCATCGTTGGGCAGCGCCACGACGGATACGGTGGTCTCCGCGACGTGATCCGCCGCGCACTTCTGAATGGCCAGCGCGACTATGTTGCGCGCCTTCTTGTCGGCCTCGTCCTTGGCCTGCG
>JAZLIA010000024.1:0-54166 GCA_045617125.1 Clostridia bacterium
CCGCGGATCTGCTCGGAAAGCGGCGTGCCGCCGGGCTCCCGGGAGCAGATCACCCGATAGCCCATCTGCGTGAGCTTTTCAGCGATCTTTTCCATCTGGGTGGTTTTTCCGCAGCCGTCCACACCCTCAAAGGTAATGAACAGGCCAGGCTCGGCTTCCGCGTCCGGGCAGAGCAGGTTTTCCAGTTCCTTCACGCTCTCAAGGGAGTGTTCGGGCTTTTCAGCGGCGATATCCCCGCGGTCTCCATACCCCCACAGGGCGGCGGCGGCGCTGATGCCGCACTCATGTCCGCCCCGGATGTCTGCAGCGGTGTCGCCCACCATCAGGGCTCTTTTTCCCTGAGGAAGCACCCGGGTGATCAGTTCTTTCTTGCCAGCATGGCCTTCATTGTCATCCGGGCCGGCCACCGCGTCAAAAAAGTGATCGAGTCCAAAGGCATTCAGGATCTTTTCGGTGTTTTTCTGGGGCTTGCCGGTGGCGATCGCAAGATACACGCCCCGTTTTTTCAGTTTCTCCAGAAGAGGGCGTATGCCGTCAAAGACTGCGTTCTGCATGCAGCCCTCGGGGATATATTTTTCACGGTAATACCTGAGCCCCGTCCAGGCCTCCTGTTCATTCATGCCGCAGTAGCGCATGAAGGAATCCACCAGCGGGGGGCCCAGAAAGCGCTGCAGCGTGCTTTCCTCCGGAATAGGCCAGTTCATTTTCTCAAGGGCGTATTTCGTACTGTTCAGGATGCCCTCCCTGGAATCGGTGAGGGTCCCATCCAGATCAAAGATCACGGCGTCGTAAAGCATGTTTTTCTCCTTAGGTCAGCATATTTAGGTCAGCATATTTGAAAGGGGCTTCATTTTTTCATGCACGCGCGGCATTTTCCGTTTGCCGGGGAAGTTTTTTGCGTGCAACGATCTGATAACACAGCATATGCACCGCAAAGGTGATAAACCAGGAGACCGGATAGGAAATGTAGAGGGTGAACTGGGTATGATCCAGACGGAACACCGTCATGATCCACACGATGCGCAGCAGGCACGCGCCGGTCAGGCTGACGATCATGGGCATCACCGCATAGCCGATGCCCCGAAGCTGGCCCACCATCACATCCATGATGCCGCACAGAAAATACAGGGGCAGGATCACCCGCATCCGTTCCATTCCGGCCCGGATCACATCGGGATCGCCATTATACAGACTGAGCAGCTGCGGCCCCAATGCCAGGAAGATCATTCCCAGAATAAAGCCCATCACTGCCACAGTGCTCAGGCACACCCTCATCACCTTCCTCACCCGGTCATACCGGCCTGCGCCGTAATTGGCGCTGGCAAAGGTGAGATCAGCCTGATACTGGGCATTCATCGCAGTGTACACGAAGCCCTCCAGGTTGCTGGCCACCCCGTTTCCGGCGATCACCAGCGAGCCGAAGGAATTCACCGCGGTCTCCATCAGCACATTGGAAATGGAGAACAAACTGCCCTGCAGCCCTGCGGGAAGGCCCATCCGCACGATGTTTTTCAGCTCGGTCCTGTCGATCTTCAGTTCCTTCACATTCAGGCGGATGCTGCCCTCATTTCTGAGCAGGCAGCGAAAGACCAGCACCGCGCTGACCACCTGGCTTACCACCGTCGCGATGGCCACGCCGGCAACATCCAGATGGAACACGATCACCAGGAAAAGATTGAGAACCACATTCACCAAACCAGAAATGGAAAGATAAAAGAGCGGACGCCGGGTATCCCCCACGGCGCGCAGGGTGGCCGCGCCGAAATTATAGAGCATGTTGGCAGGCATGCCCAGGAAGTAGATCCTCACATACAGCGTGGCGCCACCGATCACATCCGGAGGCGAATCCATCAAAAGCAGCAGCGGCCCGGCCAGGAAGAAGCCCAGCGCTCCCACAAAAAAACCGGATAAGGCAGCTACGGTGACAGCCGTATGCTCCGCCCTGCGCATGCGCACCAGATCCCCGGCTCCCCAGTCCCTCGCGATCACCACGCTGGCTCCCACGCTGAGACCCATGAACACATTTACCAGCAGGTTGATCAGAGAACCCGTGCTGGACACCGCTGCCAGCGCCTGAGGCCCAGCAAAATTGCCCACCACCACTACATCGGCGGCATTGTAGAGCAACTGCAGCACTCCCGTTAACACCAGCGGCCCGCTGTAGGCTAAAATCTTGGCCAGCAGCGGCCCTTCCGTCATGTTGATCTCATAGTTCTTCCGCTTTTTTATCATGGTCATGACATGATCCTCGATATCAGAACGTATTTGGGTCGTTTTCTGTTATAAAAGCGGCCATGCCGGAAGGATACGGTGGGGTAATTCGACCGGTCGGTACATTATACACCCGTTTTATGCCGGGGTAAACCTATAAATGCATTCAAATCGCGCCGTCCGCCCCATTCTGTTTACTTATCCGATACCAAATCACGAATTTCTGTATTCTTTTGTCTGCCTTAAACCGGTAAAATAGAATAAATAACTTGAAAGAAATCATTCCCGGGAGGCGATCTGATGCACCGATCCTGTGGAGAAAAACCACATCATTTGAAAATTCGTTATAAGCTCACAGGTGTTGTGCTGATGATTTCGCTGATCATGCTGACAGCATCCGCATTTTCATCAGCCCTGCCCGGCTCAGCCTATGATGAGCAGCTGGTACGAAAGGGTCAGCAGCTCTCCGCTCTATTCGAGGATCTGATCCGCACGGAGCTGGGCGACCTGGAGAATATCACCTACCGCATCCTGGGAGACGATATCCTTCAGGAAAATCTGTCCTGCCTGAAGGACCTTCAATACGGAAGTTCGCCCTGGACGATGGCCAACCGGAAGATCTCAGAGCGGGTGGGCAACATCGCGATCTGGTTTGACAATGCGGTGTCGCTGCAGATCAAAACGCCGGAGGGAGTTTCCTTCCAGCAGTACCTTACCATGTCCCGCACCACGGATGACCTGACCTACGAACGCATGGAAAAAGCAATGGAAGCCCAGGGAAGCTGTGTGTGGGAAACGGATTATCACGAAACACTGCCCCGCCTGTTTCTTCTGCGGGAGATCCGCGAGACTGACCAGCTCTTCCTGCGCCCGCTGGCGGTGGTCCTGATCGAGATCGATGTTCCCCGCATGATACAGAGGCATCTGAATACCATGAAGCAGTTGGGAGTCGAGGTGGACTGCGCCGTATTTGATGATGATCATCTGCTTTATTCCTCCGGCAGCACGCTCATTGGAGATACTCTGCCGGAGAAAACAGAGCAGATCATCCGGAACCGAAACGGTTCCTGGCTGAAACTGATGTTTGAGGGAAAACTGGGGCTGAAATATGTCACGCTCATCAATTACACCGACATAAGGGATCATGTTTTTGCCGCCCGGATGCTTTCGGCGCTGTGCTGTGCGCTGGTCGGGATAATCGGGGTATTTGTGTCTGTCTGGATGATACGGCACATCCTATCCGGGCTTGAAGACCTGGCCGACCGCTTCCACCATTTCGCAGTGACACAGAAGGCGGACCGGATGGAGGAGGATCCCTTCACCGCACGAAAGGATGAGATCGGGGAGCTCCACCGTCATTTCCTCCGCACAGCCGCAGAATATGAGACGATCTCCCGCCAGAAGCTGGACCAGCAGCAGGCCCTGCAGGAAAAACAGTTCCGTCAGATCAGAGCGCAGGTGCGCCCGCATTTCCTGATGAACACGCTGCAATCCATCTACTGCCTGGCGGAAGCCCACGGGGAAACGGATATCGCCTGTATGACGGAAGCTCTTGGCAGCATGTTCAAATCCTCCTTAAATGACCAGCGGGATATCATTTCCCTCCGGGAGGATCTGGATATGGTGGAGGATTACATGTCCATCCAGCGCCTTCGCTATGGCAGTCAGCTGGATTTTCAGGTGGATATCCCGGAGGAGCTCAAAGAAACGGAGATCGCCTCCATGACGCTGCAGCCACTGGTGGAAAACTCGGTACATCATGCCCTGGAGGAAATGAACGATACCTGTGTGATCCGGGTGCAGGCCGAAAGAGAAAATGGGGACGTACTCATTTCTGTGATCGATAACGGAAAGGGAATGGACGAACATATCATCGAAAAATTGGAAAACGGCAGCGTCATTCCGGACGGGCTCGGCATTGGCATGAGAAACATTCATCACCGGCTGCGGTATGCCTTTGGAGAACAATCCGGGCTTGAAGTACACTCGGCACCCGGAAAAACAGCGGTAACAGTACGGGTGCCTGCGCGGGAAAAGGGAAAGGAAACAGAAAAATGAAATACAGGATCCTGATCGTGGATGACGAGGAGATCATCCGGAACGGTCTGATCGGCATGATCGACTGGGACAAACTGGAGGCCGAGCCGGCCGGGTCCTGCCAGGACGCGCTTTCCGCTCTCAATATCATGACGGATCAGGGAGCGGATATCCTGCTCACGGATGTACGGATGCCGGTTCTGAGCGGCCTTGAACTGATCGACCGGGCCAGGAAGATCAATCCGATGCTGCAGAGCGTGATTCTTTCCGGTTATGATGATTTTGAATATGCCAGGCAGGCTCTGCGGGCTGGGGTAACGGAATACCTGCTCAAGCCGGTTTCCCGGGGCGAGATCAACCGGGTGCTGGAGAATGTGTGCGGGCGCATCGGCAGGCTGCATCACCCGGAATTGCTGTCGGCGCTCCAGTCCATTGGTGACAATGGGGAAAATGACATGATCCGCGCGGTGGGCGGCATCCTGGACCGGCCGGAGGAAAGCGCCGATTATCCGTCCTTCATCCGTCAGGTGATCCGTTATACCCGGGAAAATTTCCGGGATGAGGGCATTTCCCTGCAGAAGATCGCGGGAGAAGTGGTATTCATGAACGCCGATTATCTGGGGCGCCAGTTTACCCGATGCATGGGAATGAAGTATTCGGCCTATCTGCTTCAGGTGCGTATGGAAAAAGCCAAGGCGCTTTTTATTGCCCATCCTGAAATGCACACCTACGAGGTAGCTGAGCTGACAGGCTTTGGCAGCAACACCCAGTATTTCAGCGTGATGTTCAAAAAGAGCGTGGGGATCTCTTCACATGAATTCCGCCGCCAGAACAGTCAGAAAACGAATATTTGAACAAACCCCTCGATTTATTCCATTGATGCAGGATATGGAAAAATATAGAATTATCCATACAAAAAACCTGTAAGGAGGTATTCGTATCATGAAACGTTTCGTTTCCCTTTTTCTGGCCCTGCTGATGGTGCTGACCCTCGTCTCCGTTTCCGCTCTGGCGGAGGAGCCGGTCACCCTGCGTATTGTGTGGTGGGGAAGTCAGACCCGTCATGATCTGACCATCGCCGCAATCGAAAAGTTTGAATCCAAGTATCCCAACATCAAGGTGGAACCCGAATTCACTTCCTGGGACGGCTACTGGAGCAAGCTGGCCACGCAGGTCGCCGGCAACACCCTGCCTGACATCATCCAGATGGACTATCAGTATCTCACTCAGTATGCCCTCAGCGGCGTGCTGGCTGACCTGACCCCCTGGTTTGAGTCCGGCGCCATTGACATCAGCAATGTTTCTGAGGATATCATTGCTTCCGGTTCTGTGAACGGCATTCCTTATGCTCTGTCCACCGGCACCAATGCCCTGGCCACCTTCTACCGCAAGGACATTCTGGATGCCGCGGGTGTCGAAATGCCCATGGAGCCCACCTTTGCTGATCTGCGTGCCATTGCTGCCACTGTTTATGAGAAGACCGGCAGGACCTTTGAAACCTCCTGCTCCAAGGATCGTCTGCGCAACAGTGTGCGTTCCTACGGCCTGCAGCTGTTCAATGATGAAGGCACCGGCCTGGGCTTTGATGATCCCAAGTACATCGTCGAAATGTGGCAGGATTGGCTGGATGCCACCGCTGCCGGCTACACCCTGGGTGTGGGCGAATCCACTGCTACCACCGCTTTTGACGCGATGGTGAACGACACCTGGGCCACCTGGCACTGGACCAATGAACTTCAGGTCTATATGGACGGCTCCGCCTGTGAAATCGAAATGGCCTGCTGGCCTGTCAATGACGATTCCACCGTGTCTCCCGCCTACTTCAAGCCCTCCATGTTCTGGTCTGTAGCTGAAAGCTCTCAGGTGAAGGATGCCGCTGCCACCTTTATCAACTTCTTCACCAATGATACCGATTGCTTCGACATCGTCGGCATCGACCGCGCGATGCCCGTATCCAGCGTGATCCGTGATTATCTGGCTCCCAAGATGGATGCAACTTCTCAGAAGATCGTGGATTACCTCAACTACCTCAGCCAGGACGGCAAGACCTCTCCCATCATGAAGCCCGATGTGGTCGCTTCCGGCGAAGTGGAAGCCCTGATGGGTGAATACACCGAAGCGGTCCAGTACGGTCAGGTGGATGATCTGACTGCCTGGGCTCAGGAATTCATGGACGAAGCGAACGCTCTGATCCTGAAGGGCGCTCAGCAGTCTGAAGCAAACTGACGCGTCACCGATTCGGGAGCAGCTTCGGCTGCTCCTGATTTTTTTCAGGAAGGAGAACAGTATGGACCGGTTCAAAAAATGGATTGGCCGAGAAAATGTTGCGGGATATGTGTTTATCCTGCCCTTCATTATCGGGCTTTTGGTTTTCATGGCCATTCCTTTCTTTATGTCTCTCTATCTTTCGTTTACGGATTATAATGTGCTTTCATCGCCCAAATTTATCGGTTTTGATAATTTCCACAGGATGTTTTTTGAGGATAAGCTCTTCTGGAAGTCTTTCTGGGTCACCTTCCGTTTTGCTTTCATCCAGGTGCCGATCAAGATGCTAGTTTCCCTCCTGGTCGCAGTGCTGCTTTCCAAAAAGACCCGGGCCGTTTCCGTGTACCGGGCTGCATTCTATATTCCGTCCCTGATGGGCGGCAGCGTAGCCATCGCCATTACCTGGAAGCAGCTATTCTCCATCAACGGCGCTTTCAACAAAATCATCGGCGTGCTCGGCATTGCTCCGGTCAAGTGGCTGTCCAATGTGGATACGGCCCTTCCGGTGCTGATCAGCCTGGGCGTGTGGCAGTTTGGTTCCTCCATGCTCATTTTCCTGGCGGCGATCAAGAACATTCCAGCAGCCTATCATGAGGCGGCTATCGTGGACGGCGCAGGCCCGGTGCGGCGCTTCTTCTCCATTGTGCTGCCCATGATCACCCCCATTGTGTTTTTCAACCTGGTCAACCAGACGATCGGTGCTTTCCAGGCCTTCAACTCCAGCTACCTGATCACCCAGGGCAAACCCCTCAACACGACCCTTTACTATGGCGTGCATCTGTATAACCGTGCGTTCAAGTATCTGGAAATGGGTTACGGCTCCGCTATGGCCTGGTTCATGCTGCTGGTCATTGCCCTGTTCACAGCCCTGATCTTCCGTTCCTCCTCCGCATGGGTCTATTATGAAGATGGAGGGAAATGATATGAGTACTATGCCGCGTGTTCATTCCATTCGGAAAAGGCGCATCGTTTCAAACATCCTCTACCATACATTCACCGCAGTGATGAGCCTGATCATGCTCTATCCCCTGCTTTGGATGCTGTCCTCTTCGCTAAAACCCAACCGGGATATTTTTACCACGGTGGAAAAGCTGATCCCCGATACCTGGACAATGCAGAACTATGTGAACGGCTGGAAGGGGTTTGCGGGAAAGAGCTTCGGAGTTTACTTTTATAACTCCTTCCTCATTGCCTTCCTGTCCTCATTCGGTTCCATGGTGTCGGCCGCGCTGGTGGCCTTTGGTTTTGCCCGTCTCCGCTTCAAGGGAAGAGGGATCTGGTTTACCGTCATGATCATCACCATGATGCTGCCCGGACAGGTCATGATGATCCCCCGCTATGTGCTTTTCAACAATATGGGCTGGGTAGGCACCTTCCTGCCCCTCATCGTACCCGCGTTTTTCGGAAATGCCTTCAATATCTTCCTGGTCATGCAGTTTATCCGCGGCATCCCCAGGGATATGGATGAAGCAGCGCTTATTGACGGCTGCAGCTATTACGGCATTTTTGCGCGTATTCTGTGCCCGCTTATCGTGCCTTCCCTGCTTACCGTGTTCGTGCTCACCTTCATCGGGTCCTGGGGCGATTTTATGGGCTCCCTGCTCTATCTGAACGCCCCTTCCACCTACACTGTAGCCTACGCCCTTTCCCTTTTCTCGGATTCGGCAGGCACCGATTTCGGTGCGATCTTCGCCATGTCCAGTCTGTCCCTGCTGCCGATCCTGATCATCTTCTTCCTTTTCCAACAGCAATTGGTGGAAGGGATCTCCACTCAGGGCATCAAGGGATGATCAGAAGACCCGACCTTGTGTTATAAAAACCCGGCCCGGACAGCTGCTTCCCCCACGGAAGGGGAAGACCAGTGCGGGCCGGGCTTCTTTTCTGCCGTTACGGACGGAAACAGCTTCATTTTGGGAGTATTCATTTTTCCCCGGCTGTGCTAATATAGGCATATTCCGCAAAAGCGGAAAGGAGTATGTGTATGAAGAAAGTGATCGCGCTTTTCCGGAAGGAACTGATGCTTTCGGTGTCTCTGCTGGCAGCCGCGGCGGCCCTGATCATTACCCCGCCTACGAAGGAGCTTCTCGGCAATATCGATTGGAAAACACTTGCCACCCTTTTCATGATGCTCACGGTGCTGGAGGGCTTCAAAAAGGAAAACATCTTTCAGCCGGTCATCCGCCTCAGCGGACGCATCGGCAGCATGACCGGGCTTTCCCTGTTCCTGGTGTTCGGGGTGTTTTTTTCCAGCATGTTTGTCACAAACGATGTGTCGCTTATCATTTTTGTTCCGCTCACCATTCTGCTTTTCCGCTATGGGGACAGGGAAAGATTCATCCTGCCGGTGATCTCCATGGAAAATATCGCAGCGGTGCGGGGCAGCATGCTCATGCCCTTCGGCAGCCCCCAGAACCTGTTTCTGTTTCAGAAGCATGAAATGACTGCCGGTCACTTCATCCTGCACATGATGCCGCTCTGGGTCTTCTCCGGTCTGCTGCTGGTGGGCTATGTGTTCCTGCTTTACCGGAAGGAGCCCCGCATGCGCATCGCAATTTCCGATGAGGCGGCGGGAGAGCCCTGGAAAAAGGAAGGAAAGCCCCGCCGGATCCTGTATCTGGTTCTGTTTGCGGTGCTGCTGCTTACCATTATCACCCGCACCGAATTCTGGCCCTGGGTAACCCTGCTGGTCACCCTGGCAGTGCTGATTTTTGACCGAAAGGTGCTGCTTCGCACCGATTACGTGCTTTTGCTCACCTTCTTCTGCTTCTTCGTTTTTTCAGCTTCCATCACCGCCAATGAGGCGATCTCCGCTTTCCTCACCCGCGTGGTGGCGGGCAGGGAGTATTTTGCCGGCATCCTGCTCAGTCAGGTGATCTCCAACGTGCCAGCCTCCATTGTACTGGATCCCTTCTCCACCAACCTGGCGGGGCTTATTTACGGCGTGGATTCCGCAGGCCTGTGCACCCTGATCGGCTCCCTGGCCTCCGTGATCAACTATCGCATCTATGTGCGGGAGTATCCGGGCAGAGGCGGAAAATTCATCCGGGTCTTCACCGGGGTGAGTCTCCTCTTCTTTGCCGTTGTGGTCATTCCCGGGCTGCTGCTTTCGCGCTGGCCGATGTAAGACCATCAGCATAAAAACTGCGTTTTCATGCTGGATCTACATCCGAGCACCATAAAAATTCCACATACAGCAAAAACTTGATCATAATCACCACCCAGATGAGTTATGATCAAGTTTTTATTTTGCAGCAGGTAATACAAAACTCAAAATAAGGACCGGAAAACGGTTTCCGTTTTGCTGTATTGACTTTCCTTCCCGCGGTTTTATACTGGTTTTACAAGGCTAGCCACCAAATGTATGTATGGGAGGAAAAAAATATGAAAAAATGGATCGCTTTCCTGATCTGTGTGATGCTGGTTGCTTTTGCCGCGGTCTCAATTGCGGAGGAAACCGAGGGGATGATCGCCATTCACGCAAAAGTCCCCTCTGACTGGTCATTCCCCTGTGTGTGGGCATGGAACGAAGCGGGCGAAAATGCGTTTGCTGCCTGGCCCGGGGATATGATGGAACCCGATGCCGCCAATAACGGCTGGTATTATATCTATATGTGTTTCACATGTCCGTGATCACGAAAAAGCTGGCAACCCTCATTATCCGTCAGGAGATCCCCCATATCGTGATCGGCAGACCCAATTTTGACAGCAGGCTTTGCTGGATCGATACCGACAACTGTCTTTCAGGCGAGCTCGCGGCACTCCATCTGCTGGAAAGGGGATATCGGGATATCGCTTTCATCAGTGGCCGCACCGATGATATGACCTCCTGGAGAAGATTGCTGGGGGTGCGGAACGCACTCAGGGAGCATGGGATCGAGCTGGGGCAGGAACGGGTGATCAGCAGCAATTCTCTCCTGTCGGACGGGCTGCGTGCGGTCAAAAAGCTGCTGAAGCCGTTTCCCCACCCGCAGGCGGTCATCTGTGCCAACAACCCGATCGCCCTGGGCGTTCTGCAGGCCCTTCAGGCGAGCGGGGTGCGTGTGCCGGAGGATATGGCGCTGATCACTTTTGATACCTATCCGTTTTCGCTCTGCTGTGATCCGCCGCTTACGGTGGTCGATATCAACATGTATGATATGGGACAGGAAGCCGGGAGGCTGCTTATTCAAAAGCTGAAGCACCCAAGAACCCAGGTGCAGTCCTTCTGCACGGCTCCGGAGCTGGTGGTTCGGGGAACGACCTGAGCTCCGGCTTCAGGAAAATGAATACCGGGCCCTTTGCTTACGATGATCAAGTAAACAGGGGTCCCTTTTTGATCGGAAAATTTCGGTATGTGTGCGGCACTTGTAAGAAATGATAAGGATATCATTTCCGGTTTATTAACTCAAAATGTTTACTAATGCGCAAATCTCAGACATGTTTACTCGTAAAAACTCTGCGGTTTTTTGTTTCATGTGATGAAAAGTTCACAATGATGGTGTATAATAATTTGGGTTATTGTAAGAACTGCAAGTAACAAAGAGCAGGAAACAGAAACGATCACCGGATTTGAGCGTCAAAGGTTTTTCTTCACTATATTACAATAAATTGATAATCATGGTTTGTACATATTAATATCCTGTATATAAGTGCTTTGATGGCACAATTTTCACGAAAGAGGCAATCTTCTATGCTCAAAATGTTAAAAAGGCTGACTGTATTCATGATTACGATCGTCATGACTGTATCCGTCTTCTCGACGGCGGCGCTTGCGGCTGAAGCAAAGAATGTTTACAGTAACGACCTTTACACAGCGGAAAAGCTCTCCAATCCGACAAGAGGAGAGCGTGAAGTTGACGGACTCGAAGCATCAGGGGACAGGAAAAATTCCTACGCATGGTCGATGGAAAGGCTTACCGACCAATTTGGCGACTATGTTTACATAGGAAGCAACTGCAATATCCTTTACGCAGTTGTTGGTGGCAGCCTTTCAAAGGAAATCGGCATTGATCCCGACATCATTGATGCTTTGGCGAGAGCTATTACCAACGGTGAGGTTGATCCGTCAATCAAAGGACTAGATTTGGCACAGGCAATGATCGCCCGTTTTAACCTCAAAACCGGTGAAATGGAAACATGGTTTGATTCCGCAGCTTACGGTATGGATCCATCTTCGCCGTATGCCCTCATTTCCGGATTCCGTGCTGTAAAAAGCTTTAAAGGTGATCTTTACTTTAACGCAAGCTCCTCTGCCGCAGGCAGCTACCTGTACCGAATCAGCAGCAACAAACAGACGAAGCCCGAAGTCGTATTCTCCAGTAGCGGAGATGGATACATGCGTTCAATGACCGTCAGCGAGAACGGCAATGTTATGTATATCGGCGGGACTATGAACAAAATGGGAACCATGATCAATAATGAGAACGATTATGAGATCATTGTTTATAAGACAACCGCCGGTGATCAGGGTACATTTGAGCCAATTGCAGATGAGGATGATTTTGCAAGATACAAGAAAGCGGAATATCGAAGCTCCGGCGGCGACGTATGGGACATGGTCGAATACAAGGGTGATATCTACTTCACCCTGATGACCACGAAGGGCGGCATGGTATTCAAGGGTCATGAAGACAGCTCAGACCCGAAAGCAAATCGGTATGGCTGGGTTTGGGAGGAGTTTGCCGGCGAGGAGCAAGCCTCTCCTTACGGCGCAGGCTTTGGCAATGCAATGAATTATGCGCTTACACCTTATGTGTTTAATGGCGATCTCTATTTCATCGGTTTCTCCAACGCCATGGACGCCATGATGTATGGCACCGTCGGTTTGTTTCAGTTTCTGACTGGAGCTATCGATATCAATGCCTTCTTTAACAGTCTTACGTATATGGATGCGGTCATGGAAAATGAAACCGCCGTGTTCCGCCTCACAAAGAACGGAAAAATGGAGATGGTCGTCGGTGATAAATCCGATTGCCCCAGGAATATCCAATATGTCGCTAAGATGCAGGCCGGTTTCAATGACGCAAACCGCAGCACGACCAATTACAACTGGCGTGCGGCAATCTACAACGGAAAGTTCTACATCGGTACGTTCGATTCCTACCCGATGTTTAAGTATCTTACAAAGCTCACCAATGGCGATCTCCTCAACATGAGCAGTGAAGAATTCCGTGAGCAGCTTGAGTATCTTAAGACCTTTATCGAACTTATTGTAAATCATTCAGAGAAGACGTCTCCGGCACTGTTCAATTCCGCCCCCGCTCAGGTTTTCGGCGGACAAACTTCAGCAAAAGCGCATGTTTATGCCAGTACGCCAACTGCGACTAACGAGAATGACCCGACAATAGAAGCAATCAAGAACGTTGCGGATATCTTCAATCAGCCGATTGATGTCAAAGACGAAGCAGCGAAAGCTGGCAGCGGTTCCCGCGGAAAAGCTAAAAAGCCTGATGACTTGGCGATAGATCTTATGTTTGAGATTCTCGTTCTCATTCAACAGAATATGGATAAGGAATCTGCGACCGAATTTCTGGACGCTATGCTCCTTTCCATTCCCGAATGCGCTGAAAAGCTCAATGATCTGTTCGATTATCTTACATTCCTTCAGGCACTCGCCGGCAGAGAATATGCGAAATACTTTGCCGTAGTTAAGAGAATTGTAACCCAAATCCGTGATGGATTCAAAAGCATAAATCCGGAAGGTATTAAGCGTTACGTACGCATATCCGACACCATCGCAGCGAATGATAACCCTGGATTTGAACTTTACGGCACTGCAGACGGCATTCATTACGATACCGTCACTCTTGATGGTTTCCATGATGAATACAATTATGGCTGCAGAACGCTTCTTACAGTTGATGACGGATTACTCGTGGGTACCGCAAATCCGTTCTTTGGTGCTCAGCTTTGGAAAGTTCAAGAGAAGGCGGCGCCATTGACACCGATTATCACCCCTGAGGAGGCACGTGTTACTGTCGGTCAGCGGGCGGCCTTTACAGTACAGGCTTCAGGAGAAGACCTGCGCTATCAGTGGTATATCAATCGTAATGATGGCAGTGACTGGAAAGAGTTGAATGATGCAATCGGATCATCTTATACGACCGCTGTGGTGGATCTGGCTTGCGATGGTTTTCGGTATTGTTGTCTCGTTACAGATCAGTATGGCAATGAAGCAAAGTCGAACATCGCTGTGCTGCATGTTTTTGAGCAACCGATTTCGCCGGAAACCGGAGACTCTTCCAGACTGATTCTCTGGCTGATGATGAGCATGCTGAGTGTACTCACAATTCTACTGATTCATAGAAGAAAGACTATGAGCTGATACCCGATAAGAAATAGAGATAAAGTATCGAAAGAAGTTCTGAATGGCCGTGAGAATTCTCGGGAACAGAAGGGACATAGATCGGAAACGGGGATGTTGCTTGATAATCGGGGATCTGCTGCTATGCTCCACTGCGTATTACAAAACGAGCAAAAACAAAACAACTATCAGGAGGATAAAACAAATGCCTATGGAAAAGATCATAAAGGAAGAATTTCTTGAAAAGCTGGGCGATATTCCCCTGAGTGATGACGAGCTGGAGAATATCTCCGGCGGCGAAAACATTGGTTGGGCTTGTATTCTGGAATGTTCGGCGAAGCGCTCCAGGTACGCAATGATGCTCTGTCTTGAGAAGTGCAGATTTTAAGAATACTGTTTGCCGGACTGGAGTCTGCGATGAAAAAGCTTTCAGACTCCCGCCGCACGAATAAAGAATACAGAGGCTGCTTATGCAGGAATTTTTGAAGATCACGCCGGAAAATCACGAGCAGGCGATCCGTGAAGTGCCGGGGAAACTGTATATTGTATATTTCAGCAAGGACTGCGTTTTCTGCCGGAAGGCCATTGCCAGCCTGATCAGCATGCCGGAAAACGCACTGTTCACCTACGCTGTGTGTCAGGTGGATGACGCGAGGGATTTTCGCATGAAGGAAAACCTACTTTCTCTGCCCACCTTCCGCGTCTACGAAAATGGCGTGAAAATACGGGAAACAAACGGCTATAACCAAACCTATGGCATAAGCTATGATATGCGCGGCAGCATCGAACGGTGCCAGAATTATCACACCGTTTATGCCGACAACGCCGCGACCACGAAGATGTCCCGCAAGGCGCTGAAAGCCTATACGGACTGTGCCAGGGAAAACTACGGCAACCCCTCCACCCAATATGAGCCGGGGCTGAAAGCCAAAAGCGTATTGAACTACGCAAGAGCCATTCTGCGCGAATCGCTTCACCTGAAAAAGCACAGCGTCATTTTCACCGGCGGCGGCAGCGAGGCGGATAATCTGGCGCTCTGGTCGGCCCGTCAGGAGGGGCTGAAACAGAATAAAAAACACATGATCACCTCCGCCATCGAGCATCATGCTGTTTTACACACCCTGGAAAGCTTCAGGAATGACGGCTTTGAGATCACCGTTCTCCCCGTGGACGAAAAAGGACGCATCCGCCCTGCGGAGCTTGAAAAAGCCATCCGGCCGGACACCGTGCTTGTGAGCATCATGTACGCCAACAACGAGACCGGCACGATCCAGCCGATCAAAGAGATCGGGGAAATATGCAGGGAACGGGGCATTCTGTTCCACTGCGATGCGGTGCAGGCCGTCGGCCATGTTGAGATGGATCTTTCCGAGCTGAACATCCATTATCTCTCCCTCGCAGCGCACAAGTTCAACGGTCCAAAGGGGGTCGGGGCGCTGATCGTGTCGGAAAACACCCCCGTCTCCCCTATGATCCTCGGCGGCGGACAGGAAAACGCCCGCCGGGCGGGTACGGAAAACGTGCAGGGCATCTGTGCAATGGCGGCGGCCCTGCAGGAGCACACCCAGAATCTGAAACGCAGCACGAAAAAGATCGGCGCCATGATGGACAAGCTGACAAAGGGACTTGCTGAGATCCCCGGCGTCATCTTTAACGGCGATTTAGATAACCGCCTGCCCGGAACGGTCAATGTGTCGTTTGAGCATATCCGCGGTCGGGAGCTGCTTTTCCTGCTGGACGCGAAGTACGGCATTTGTATTTCCGGCGGCTCAGCCTGCAACACCCATTCCCCCAAGCCCAGCCATGTCCTTCTCGCCCTCGGCCTGTCTGAGGAGCTGGCAGAATCCGCCGTGCGGTTTTCCCTTAATCAGGATAACACATTGAAGGATGTGGAATATATCGTTACGGCGCTCAAAGAGAGCGTGGAATATCTGAGAAGCGGGACCCATTAGAGGAAATACAGAAAAAACATCTTTTTTCAATTTTTGTGGCGTTATTTTCGATTTTATCGTATGATAAGGGTGAGAATGATGAAGGGAGCAAACTCTATCAAGACGAGACAATATAACACCGGAATAACGGCATGGAAATATCGTATTCCATGCGCGCATATAGGAGTTCTTCTGTAATGAATGTGAAAAAGGCAGGTTTATGTTTTCTCATCACAGCCGTCATGATCGTCGGAATGATACCAATGACGGCGCTGACGGCTTTTGCTGCAAATGAAGCGGTCTATTATCAGTACAGTGCAAAAAGCCTGACCGGTTCAGGCATTTTTGGCGCATCCGCTGAGGTTACTGACTATAAGGTGATCGACAGCGATCACAAGCGAACCAGCTGGAACAGCGGCTGGTACGTGGTGCGCGGTAAGGTCACCATCCAAGGTCAGGTGGAGGTTGACGGTCCGGTCCATTTGATTTTGACAGACGGCTGTGAGCTTAAATGTGAAAAGGGCATTCTTGTCCAAACGAGCACAGCCAGCCTAACCATTTACGCGCAATCCAGCGGCGACAATATGGGCTCCCTTTTCGCCACGGGCGAAGAGAACAGCGCCGCTATCGGCACAGACACGGGAATTCTATACACCAACGCCTGTGGGCCGATCACCATCCATGGCGGAAAAATCTGGGCTGAGGGTGGCAAAGGCGCTGCCGGTATCGGCGGAGGAACCTTTACCAACGGCGGCAAAGTGACGATTTACGGCGGCGATGTGTATGCCGCCACCGAAGAAGGCGGCGCCGGCATCGGCGGCGGGGGACCGGAATTTTTTGAATACACCACCGACGGGAAGGAGATCATCATTGGCTCTGGCGGCGACGGCGGGGAATTCACCATTTACGGCGGCTATGTTCATGCGGCAGGCAGCAGATACGGCGCCGGCATCGGCGGCGGCATGAAAGGCAACGGCGGAAAGGTCAATCTGTATGGTGGAAAAATACTCACGAGCAGTGCGCACGGCGGTAACTTTGGCCGCGGCTTTGGAGGAGACGACGACGGCACGATCACGGTCGGCGAGGGGTTGGCTTTGTTTGATCATCACAATGAGAGGATCAACAGCGGATTTGATACCCAGCCATGGGAGAATTTTCTGTGTGAGGGGTATGATCTGGAAATTCTTGTCACACCTTCCCTGAATCCGGAACCATATCGGGCATATAACCTCAAAAACGGGACGGTCGAAACAATGCAGTGTTCCGGTTACACGTTTATGACCCGTAATATCAAAACGTGGTCGGACGGCTGGTACGTTGTGGATGACAGCGGTACCTTTACAGATCCCGTTACCGTCACCGGCGACGCAAACCTGATCATTAAAGACGGAAAAACGCTCACAGCGCTTGGCGGCATCCGTGTAGAGGACGGCGCATGCTTGAACGTATATACCCAATCCGGCGGTGAAAGCCAAGGGAAGCTGATCGTTTCAGCACCCGCGAACACGGCAGGCATTGGCGGCGGAAGCGGAAAAAACGGCGGCGCATTCACCGTTCACGGCGGTGACATCACCGTGAACGGAGGCACAAATGCCGCAGCCATCGGCGGCGGTCAGAACGGCAGCGGCGGAACCTTCAGCATATACGGCGGCAAGGTGACGGCAAAAGCAGGTTCAGGAGCTTCCCGCGCTGTCGGCGCCGGTAAAGGCCGCAGCGAAAACGGCAATATCGTGGTTCGCAGCGGATATGAACTAATGGACCTGACAACGGGGCAGCATATCAGCAGAAGCGCCGGAGAAAGCTGGGCAGCAAAACTGACCGATGCGGAAATATCGTTCTCTCTTACCCCTGCGAAAATTCCGGAACAGGAAGCGGTTGCATATCGCTACTATAACGATGATAGGGAGCTGACGGAAGCGAATTGCACGAAATACCGTTTTCTTGATGAAAGTGAACCGCTGCTGTTGGATGGCTGGTATGTTGCAAGAGGCCAACTGAACTTTTCATCCCTTTCCGCCATTGGCGAGGTACACCTGATCCTGTTAGATGGCTGCGAGGTCACAGTAACGCAGGGCTTCCATGTGAACGAAGGGAACAGCTTATCCATTTACGACCAGCCGGGTGAAAGCGGCAAAAAGGGAAAATTGAATTCCTCCATCAAAAACAATAAACGAAATTACCACGCTGCGGGCATCGGCGGCGACAAAGAAAAAAACAGCGGCAACATCACCATTCACGGCGGTACGATCATTGCTGAAGGCGGAAACAACGCAGCAGGCATCGGCGGCGGTGAAAAAGGCCGCGGCGGCAATATCACGATCTACAACGGCAGCATAACCGCAACCGGCGCCATAAGCGCTGCAGGCATTGGCGGCGGCAGCAACAGCGGCTGCGGAAACATTACGATCAACAACGGTAACATTGCCGCCCGGGCTTCGTATACCGGCGCAGGTATCGGTTCTGCCGAAAATGGAAGCGGCGGAACCGTCACGATCAACGGCGGCACGGTGACCGCCGGCAGCACTACCTGGGGTGCAGGCATCGGCATCGGAACCGGCGGCTCGAACGTGGATGTTACGATCACAGGCGGTACGGTCACGGCCACAGGCGGGGACGACGGTTTGATAAGCGGCGACTGTGCAGGCATCAACGCAAGAAACCTTACGGTGAGCGGCGGAAAAATCGATGCCGTCAACGGGGTCGATTATGACGCCGTCGTTGCAGATAAAGTGACGGTCACTCCGAAGGACACCATGTGCATTCTTGTAAAAGAAGAGCATAAAGCGGATCTGAACGGCTCCCCTTTTGAAACAGAAACCGATATCACAAAAGCCCTCTCCGGACACAATAAAATATACTTTGACGAAACCGAACATGACCATGACTATACCGGCGCTTACCGCGATAACGGCAACGGAACACATTCCCAGAAATGTACAAAATGTTCGAAATACGGCCCTCCCGCAGCCCATATTTATAAAAACTACAAATGTGCCTGCGGCGCGGTGAAATCTCATACTCACGATTTCTCCGGTGAATACCGCAATAACGGCGACGGAACACATTCCCAGAAATGCACAAAGTGTGATGAGTGGGGAAAGACCAATGCGCATGCTTTTACCAGCAGCAAATGCGTATGCGGCCTCTGCAACCACGAAAAATATAAGAATACACACAACTGGGAGGACAATAACAGCCGTTGTACCGTCACAAGGACCTGCGATATCTGCGGTGAAATGATCCTCATTGAACATACGGAAAATATCCGTACGGTTGAGGAGCTCCCCGGCAAGGATTGCCAGACGATGGGCACAAAACGCCTCAGTGCAGCCTTTGATCTTGCTGAACCCGGTGAGATCACAATCAATACGACATACGGCCCGCATCCCGATGAAGATAAAAACGGCTGGTGTGATTTGTGCGATCATTTTCTGCACAGAGATGACATAGATTGTCATTCTGTGTATGATGATTATCCTACACTTCAAACAGGAAAATGGCTGTTAAATTGGGATGTAACCTTTACGGATGCACTTGAGATTACAGGAGACGCTGTTTTGTATCTCTCCGACAACTGCACCCTGACCGCCGGGAAGGGCATTATCCTTACCGAGGGAAACTCGCTGACGATCTATGCACAGTCCAGCGGCGAAAACATGGGTAAGCTTATAGCAAACGGCGAAAAAGGTGCAGCAGGCATCGGCGGGAATTTCGATACCTCCGACGCAGGAAAGCTTGTGATCTTCGGCGGCAATATCACCGCGAACGGCGGTTCCGGAGCGGCAGGTATCGGCGGCGGTTTTGACGGAAAAGGCGGTAATGTGGCCATCCACGGCGGCACAGTCACCGCGATGGGCAGCAAAACTTCCGGCATCGGTGCAGGACAGAACAACGAAAATCACGGCACACTCACTCTCGGCAAAGGGATCACCTTCGGTGCAGGCTATGACGCGGTGCATATCACCGTGAACGGGGATCATCTCTCTGTGTCCGATGCATTGGGTCATTCCTATTTTGTGACCCCTTATACGGACGAAGATCCCGATGCTTTGGTCGGTGGCAAAATCTGCACCGTGACCTTCAATATGGGCGGCCACGGCGAACAGGTTGCCGATCAAACCGTCAATAAAGGCGAAAAGGCAAAAAAACCTGCCGATCCTGCGGAAAACAAATATAACTTCGAAGGCTGGTACGCAGATGCGGCCTGCTCCATCGAATATGATTTCAATGCTCCCATCACCGCCGACACTACAGTTTATGCCAAGTGGGCAAAGAGCTTTGTGAAACCGCCGGATCCGACCTGTCCGCAAACCGGCGACAACAATCCCCTGCTCCTGTGGATCGCCCTTCTGTTTGTGAGCGGCGGTACACTTGCACAAGCGATGATCTGCGGCAGGAAAAAAGGTGCGGGTTCGGATTAAAGAATCCATGTCTGAACGGTAATGATTTACATCCGCTGCGGCAATGTATTCGTCTGCCACACCGATTTGGATGTTATAGGCCGGCAATAACTGGTCATTGCCCATATAGTCCGTTTTCAAGCGCATAAACGTGGCAGAGGATTTGTTGCCCTCCCGGGTTTCAAATCCTCTTTGCTTTGCTGGGGCGTTTTTTCACAGCCCCAACTGTATGAACCCAAATCATCCTGCCTCGACCTTATCCGGCATATCGGCTTCCATGTAAGATATGAAGCGAACAATGCAGGCTAAGAAGATACATGCCCAAAGAACTGTTTATGGGTGTCAGCAACATAGTAGGCGGAAATTTACAGACCATGTTTTTCCACCCAATGACCAGCTATATGATACACTTCGTCATCCGCTCTTGCTCCAATAACGACCACAAGCATTTCCGTTTCCGTTTTATTACCTTATAGACGATGCGGACGCAGAAATCATTACCTGCGCGCAGCAATATCTGAATATCATGCTGCTGGATTTTCTGATAGAGCCGTTCTACTTCCTGATCTATGAGATGGTGTTCTCGGATGGCGATGAGAAGCTGAGTCTGCTGACCAACCTGCTGCACATTCCCATTCAGATGGGGCTGAGCGTACTTCTGTGCGGTCGGCTGGGGCTCAGGGGCATTGCGTTGGCGCAGGTGATTTCAAAGCTTATTTCGCTGGGGATGTACGCGCTGCACTTCTTCCGTAAGTGCAACAGCATGCGGTTTACATGGTTTTTTTCGTGGCGGACATTAAAGGATGTGGTCGCCATTTCCATGGCGGATGCGGTGTTGGATATGTGCTGGATGGGAACGCAGCTGATCCTGAACAAACTGACGCTGATGTGGTTCGGCTCGAAGCTGCTACCGGCAATCACCGTCCTGTGCAGCGTTTTCGAGTTGTGTCTGATGTTTGACGGTATCGGTGCGGCGTTTGCGCCACTCGTCAACATATACTTCGGCGAGTAGAACTTCGAACCGCTGCACATACTGCTCAAGCATTCGTTTAAAGTTTCGCTGATCGAGGGGTGTGCGGCGACAGCGATTCTGTTTGCGGTCGCACCGCTGCTGCCTGCCGTTTACGGCCTGACCGATCCGCTGCTGGTGCCGGAGACAGTGCGGGCATTGAGAGTGCTGGCATTCTCCTTCCCAGGCATTGTGGTCGTGTTTGACATTTCCTCAGCGTATGTGATGACAGACCATGGAGGACTGGCTTCACTGATGGTGGTAATATCGCACTTTGCCGGAAATGTACTTACGGCAGCGCTGATAGGCAAGCGGCTGGGAATGGTCGGTTTTTCTCTCTCCTATGTGTTTGCACCGATTATCGCAATCTTGGTCTTCATTCCCGTATTGAAGCTGTGGCGCAAGCAGTATACACTTCCCTGGCTCATCGCAAAGCCCTCGGGAAATATGCTCTATCTTAACGGCGTGGGAGAGGCGGAACAGATCATTTCCATGCGTGACGCCGCTGAAGCTTTTCTGATAAAGCAAGGCATGAAACAGAAAGCCGCAACTGCCATGATACTGATCGAGGAGCTGGGTATGCTGCTCCTGGAAAAGAATCAGAAAAAGATTGCGCTCGAATTTACCATAACCGTTCAGGACAATAAAGTGATCATCTCTGAGCGAGATACCGGTGTGATTTTTGATGTGACGGATCAGGATGCCGCCATGTTCAGCTTCCGCAATTATTTCGTAGATTGTTTATTGAAGAAGGTCTTCCGCAAACAGCACCTGGTTTCTGTGGGACTTAACCGCAATCTGTTTCGATTTTGACGGCCTTTTCTGTTAACTGTAAGATGGATTACTGCATGCCGACACGACATTATATACAAAAGCCGAACATATTATATGGAAACGGCTGACCGAACAGTAAGATAAAATTTTGTTTCAACCCTTTGACAGAGTGCGCCAAAAACAGCCGCAGAGCGTAAAATCCCTGCGTTTTTTCGCACCCTATCGTCTATTTATGGGGGGCAGCGTTGAAAGATAGGGGGGGTGCAGCATGCATGCCCCATTTTGATGCACATCTTGTTTTCCCTTTCCGGGTGCGCTATAATGATCGTGGTTTTTTATGCACAAAAACACCAGGAGCATTTCATGCAGCTTTATCACGACAGTCACCGCGCCTTTTACCGTGACCCCATGGGAGCCCTCCCCTGCGGGGGAAAAACTGTGATCCGCATCCGCGCCATCGGAGCCGAGCGGGTATACCTCCGTTTCTATAACGGAAGCGAATTTTTTTATCCAATGGAAAACCCGGAGGAAAACGTGTTTGAATACACCCTCCGCATGCCGGAGGTGCCGGTGCTGTGCTGGTATGATTTCCGGGCTGAAAACAACGAAGGCGACACCGTCTTTTACGGCAGCTGCGATGATATGCTGGGCGGCTCGGGCCAGATGACCCTGCATCCCAGGGCGTGGCAGATCACGGTGTACGACCCCGCGTTCGACACCCCGCATTTCATGCGCGACGGCATCATGTACCAGATCTTTCCCGACCGGTTTTTCCGTGAAAAACAGCCGGAAAGCGACCGGGACGATATTGTGCTGCACCGCGAATGGAACGAGCTTCCCCTGCTTTTGCCCGATGAACAGAACAAGGATAATTCCGCCCGGGATTTTTTCGGCGGCACCCTGAAGGGCATCGAAATGAAGCTGCCGTACCTCAAGGACCTGGGCATCACCGTGGTCTATATGAATCCCGTTTTTACCGCCCGCAGCAATCACCGTTACGACACCGGGGATTACTCCCGCATCGACCCGCTGCTGGGAACGAATGAGGATCTGAAAAGCCTGTGCGCCGCCGCGGAAAAGCTGGGCATGCACATTCTGTTGGACGGGGTGTTCAGCCACACCGGAGACGACAGCCTCTATTTTAACCGTCTCGGCCGCTACCCGTCCCTGGGGGCCTGTCAAAGCCAGGACAGCCCCTATTACAGTTGGTACACCTTTGAAGAATACCCCCGGAAATACCGCTGCTGGTGGGGCTTTACCACCCTGCCGGAGATCAACAAGCAGGATCCCGGATACCGTTCCTTCATGTTTGGAAAAAACGGGATCGTACGCAAATGGATCCATCTGGGCACCTCCGGCTGGCGGCTGGATGTGGCGGACGAGCTCCCGATGGATTTTTTGCGTTCCCTGCGCATCGCCGCAAAGAAGGAAAACAGCGACGCTCTGGTGCTGGGAGAAGTGTGGGAGGATGCCAGCCGCAAGGTGGCCTATGACGAAATGCGCTGCTATTGCCAGGGCGACACCCTGGACAGCGTGATGAACTATCCCCTGCGGGAGGCGCTTATCGATTTTCTCACCTTCCGTTCCTCGGCCTTCCACACCGCCCGGGTGATCCTGAGCCAGAAGGAAAATTATCCCGCGCCTTTCTATTATTCGCTGATGAACCTGTGCGGCAGTCACGACCGTGCGCGGGCTGTCAACTATCTGGCGGAATGCACCTTTGAGGACCTGCCCTATGAAGAACGGGGAAATAAACGCCTCACAAAAGAACAGTATCTGCTTGGACGGGGACGGTATCTGATGATGATGCGCATGGTGTGCGCTCTTCCCGGCACCCCCTGCATCTATTACGGCGACGAGATCGGCATGCAGGGCGCTCCCGACCCCTTCTGCCGTGCGCCCTATGACTGGGATGGCGGCGACCGGGAACTGAAGGAACAGATAAGGCTTCTGCTGCATGAACGCGCCGCATCCCCCGCGATGCGCACCGGAGATGTGAATTGCGAAGCCTGGGACGAAGATGTGCTGGTGATCCGCAGGTCCATCCGGGACGGAAAAGACGTATTTGGAAACGCGGCTCCCAATGAAGAACGGGAATGGGTGTTTGACCGCCGAAGGCTTCCCCTCACTGAAGAGAAAATGCCGGATGGACTGGAAAAGCCCTGATGACCGCACAAAGAAAGGGAAAAGGATGACAAGCAAAACAAAATCAGATTCCTTCGTACTGTGGAAAAGAGGATTGCTCATTCTGGTGATCACCCTGTTTTCGGCAGCTCTGCTGTTTTTTGTTCTGATCCCGGGGGCGGAGATCTATTCCGCCACCGAGCTGCCTGAGGATTCACCCTATTGGATGAAGGACCTGGATGACCGTCTGCCGCTGAGCGGGATCATGATCCCCGGCACACACAACAGTGCGGCTCAGTATCCGGATATGGGGTTTTTCACCAAGTGTCAGTGGGACAGTATCTCTTCCCAGCTGCGCATGGGCGTACGCTTGCTGGACCTGCGCATCCGCGAGGAGAACCTGGGCGAAGAATCCCCCCTCATTCTGGTGCATGGGCCATCCGTATGCCGGCAGCAATTCCTGTCCTTTAATCCGCCGCTGAAGCTGGAACGCATTCTGAACGAGATCACGGCGTTTCTGGATGAACACCCCTCCGAGACCGTTATTGTGATGGTAAACACAGAGGAATCCTTCCTCCCTGTTCCCGTGATCCAAACGACTCTGGATCGGTATGCGCAAAATGATCCGGAGCATTGGTACCTGGGTGAGACCCTCCCCACGTTGAAGGAGGCCCGCGGAAAGATCGTGCTGCTGCGGCGCTGGGAAAATGAACCGGGAACAGGGCATCACGCAGGCCTGTATTTTCGCTGGAGCGATCAGGGGAGCCTCACATCCCCTTCCACCCCCTCCGGCAGAGACTCGTGGTGCGGCTCCCTTCTGCTTCATGTGCAGGATCAATACCACATGAACACCGAAGAAAAATGGCAGGCTTTTAGCTATGCCCTGCAAAACACCGTGGAGGGAGCCGTCAACCTCAATTATCTCAGCACTGCCGGCGGCGCTTCCCTGGGACATCCCTATTATTACGCCATAAAGCTGAACGACAAGCTGCTGAAGGAGGATCTGTCCTCTCTTCGTCCGCAGTGGATCATGACCGATTTTTCCACCGCGGGACTGATACACCGGATCTACGCTGCAAACCCGGGAACGGATGTTTCTTTTTATGAAGACCCTCTTACGGAATGCTGGAACCTGCTGAGCCTCATGCTGTCCTACTTCCGTGATAACTTTGCCCTGGCCATTACCTTCATTTTGCTGATATGCGAATTGGTGCAGCATCGGTTTGTGGGCCGCAGTGACACCCGCTTCATCATCCGCACGATGATCGTGGTGATGGTGCTGAGCGTGATGGATTTTGTGGAGCTTCGCCTGTCCTTCGGCAGAGATTACAGCCTCTGGCGTGTCATTACAAGCGTGGCGGGATATGTGTTGCGTCCCATCACCGCTTTCGGGCTGTGCCGCATGGTGATCCGGAGCAAAAAACTGATGAGAACCTGTCAGACGCTGCTTATCCTCAACACCCTCATTTATATGACCGCGTTCTTCTCCCCTCTCACCTTCAACTTCACTGCCGAAAACGTCTTCGAGCGGGGGTCTCTCGGCCTGGCCAGTCATGTTCTGAGCTTTTTCCTGGTGTTCCTGCTGCTGATCCTGTCCCTGAGACACCTCAAATGGCGAAACACCCGTTTCAATATCGTGCTGATCCTCAGTGCCGTCATGTGCATCATGGTCAGCATCCTGCAAACGCTCGGCCTGGTGAGCAACCTGCTCAACCTTTCCATCGGCATCAGCTGCATTTTCTTCTTTATGAACTTCTATGTGTATTATTCCGGTCACGATACCGTGACGGGATTGCCCAACCGTCAAAGCTACTACGATGCCTGGCGCAGGTTTGACGATGATATCACCGGGCTCATGTTCCTGGATATGAACGGCCTCAAGGAGCTGAACGACAGCAGGGGACATGACGCAGGAGACCGGACCCTTCGCATGATCGGAAACACCATCACGGAGTGTCTTGGTCCGCATGAAAGCGCCTACCGCATCGGCGGCGATGAATTCACCGTGATCCTCAGGAACGGCGGGGAGCAGGAAGCCGCAGAATTGGACCGGAAGATCCGCAAGGCGCTGCTCAAACGGAACTGCAGCATGAGTATCGGCTATGTTCTGAGAAAAAAGGACCAAACTCAGGACGAGACCGAAAGAGCGGCCGATGCCCAGATGTATATCGAAAAGAAGGAATATTACCGTTCAAAAGAACGAAAGGAACGCTGACACAATGAACACACAGCTTTTGCCGGTGAATGAAAGCTCTCTTTCCCTGGCTGGAAGCATCATCCGGGAGGGCGGCCTGGTCGCCTTTCCCACTGAAACGGTATATGGCCTGGGCGCCAACGCCCTCAACGCAGAGGCTGTCACCCGCATTTTTGAAGCCAAGGGGCGGCCTCAGGATAACCCGCTGATCGTGCACATTTCTTCTCTGGATATGCTGGATGAACTGTGCGAGGTCCCGGAGGGAGCCCGCCCTTTGATGGAAGCGTTCTGGCCCGGGCCCCTGACCCTGCTGATGCCCAAAAAAGCATCGGTGCCTGATGTGACCACAGCCGGCCTGAACACCGTGGGCATCCGTTTTCCCGGAAACGAAGAAGCGATCCGGTTCATCCGTGCCTGCGGGGTGCCTATCGCCGCCCCCAGCGCCAACCTGAGCGGCCGTCCCAGCCCCACCACCGCACAGCATGTGTATGAGGATATGCAGGGACGCATTCCCCTCATTCTGGACGGCGGAGAATGCCGTTTCGGGGTGGAAAGCACCGTGATGGATGTGTGCGGCCCCTGCCCAAGGGTGCTGCGTCCCGGCGCGGTCACCGCGGAAATGGCAGCCCGTGTGTGCGGAAAAGCCGACATCGCCGACAGCGTGATGCGCCCGCTCCGGGAAGGAGAGCTCGCCCCTTCCCCAGGCATGAAGCACCGGCACTACGCCCCGAAGGGCCGCCTTACGGTGTATGTCGGCAGTACGGAAAGCATGGAAAAAAACATAAAGGAAGAATATGCCAAATGCCCGGAAAGCACCTGCATCCTGTGTTTTGAACAGGATCTGAACCGCTATCATGGGTTGAATGTGCGTTCCCTGGGGGCCGATCCCGCCCAGGGCGCTCACCTGCTCTTTGCCCTGCTGAGGCAGATGGACGAAGAAGGCTTCACCCGCATTCTTTCAGAAGGCTGGGAGGCCCGGGGCGAAGCTCTCGCAGTGATGAACCGCATTGCCCGGGCCGCGGCATTTGACATCATCAACGTGTGAATTATGCTTACAAAACATTCCGTCCCCTCTGGCGGGCACACCCTCATCATGACACAAGGCCGGCCCGCCGCCCTGATGACCCGGTTTGCCGTGCCGGTATTCTTAAGCCAGCTTTTTCAGCAATTCTATAACACCGCCGACTCGCTCATCGTAGGCCAGTTTCTCGGAACAGAAGCCCTGGCCGCTGTCAGCAGCAGCGGCACGCTGATCTTTCTGATGATCAGCTTTTTTAACGGTGTCACGATGGGCGCCGGCGTTGTGATCGGGCGCTGGTTCGGCGCGGGAAATAAAGAGAAGGTGTCCCGGGCGATCCACACCGACATCGCGGTAGGGCTCGCCGGCGGCACACTGCTTACCGTGCTGGGCATGCTTTTCACCCCCACGCTGCTCCGCTTGATGAACACCGACCCCAGTGTGATGCCAAAGGCGCAGGAATATTTCTTTTACTATTTCAGCGGCGGGCTGGCACTGGTCTTGTACAACACCTTCAAGGATATCATGAACGCTCTGGGGGATTCCAGAAGACCGCTCTATTACCTGATCTTCTCTTCCCTTTTCAATATCGGGGCGGATGTGCTGTTCATAGGTGTGTTTCGCTGGGGCGTGTGGAGCGCGGCGGCAGCGACCGTGCTGTCACAGCTGCTTTCCTGCGTGCTGTGCCTGATGCATCTCACGAAGAAAGGCGAGATCTACTCGGTATCCTTCCGAAAAATCCGCTTTTCCCGGGATATGCTTCGCGAGATCCTGCGCATGGGCCTGCCCTCCGGCGTGCAAAACAGCGTGATCGCCCTGGCCAATGTGACCGTACAAAGCCAGATCAACCTGTTCGGCGCCAACGCCACTGCGGGCTACGGAGCCTATTCCAAACTGGAAGGCTTCGCCTTCCTTCCCATCACCAGCTTCAACATGGCGATCACCACTTTTGTAAGCCAGAACCTGGGAGCAGGGCTGCGCGACCGTGCAAAAAAAGGCGCCCGCTTCGGCATTCTGTGCGCGATGGTGCTGGCGGAAATGACCGGGTTGGTCCTCTATATCCTGTCACCGCAGCTGATAAGCCTGTTTGACTCATCCGAGGAAGTGATCCGCTTTGGAGTGACCCAGGCACGGAACGTAACCCTTTTCTATTTTCTGCTGGCCTTTTCCCATTCCGTGGCTTCCGTGTGCCGGGGCGCAGGAAAAGCCTTCGTGCCCATGCTGGTAATGCTAGGAGTGTGGTGCGTGATCCGCGTGATCTACATCATGCTCATGATGCACTTTTTCGGAGAGATCGTACTGGTATACCGGGCCTATCCCATCACCTGGTCGATCTCCTCCGTGATCTACCTGATCTACTACCTGAAAAGCGACTGGATCAACGGCTTTGGTCCATCCGATCCTATCCGCAAAAAAACAAATAAAGAAAAATGAAGCCTGCCGGAAAAACGTGAAGGATCCCGGATGAGAAAAAAGCAAAAAATAGAAAGCTGAAATTGACCGAAAGTATTTCCTTACCTATGCTCATAAAGAGCAGCAGCGGCTCCGGACGGTGCCGCCGCTTCTTTTTACTGAGGAAAGGAGATGTTTTCGATCGTAAAAGAACCCGACCCTCCCGAAAAAGACCTGTTGAAGGATCCGCTTAGCTTAGCTAAAGCCCTGGGACATCCCGACCTGAAAAGCGTGAACGGGCAATGGATGAAAATGATTTTGAACGGCAAAAAGGATATGACGCTGCAGGCTCACCGCAACAGCTACAAGAGCACCTGCCTTTCCGTGTGTATTGCACTGATGTGTGTGGAACACGGCGACAAGAACATTCTGCTGCTGAGAAAAACCTCCTCTCTGGTGCGCGACACGGTGCGCAGCGTGCGCCAGATCCTGGAAAATGCCTTCTTCCGATCCCTGTGCCTTGAAAAGCGGGGGCAGGAGCCCCGGCTGCTCTCCTGCACCGGCATGAGCCTTACCACTTCGTTTTACACCGCGCCCCGGGGCTGTGCCCAGCTTCAGGGCATCAGCGTGGGCACCGATATGACCGGAATGCATGCCGATATCATTGTGACCGATGATATCGTGAGCCAGAAGGACCGCTGGTCCGCAGCAGAAAGGGAAAGGACCGCTCTGGTGTATCAGGAGCTGCAGAACCTCCGTACCCGGGGCGGCAGGATCATCAACATCGGTACGCCCTGGCACAGAGAGGACTGCTTCCGCCTGATGCCAGAGCCCCGGAAGTATGACTGCTACAGCACCCACATTCTGAGCATCCGGGAACTGAATGAGATCCGCTCCCATATGGCTCCCAGCCTGTTTGCCGCCAACTATGAGCTGCTTTTGATCTCAGATGAGAACGCGATGTTCACCGGCCCTGTGCGCTATGCCGCCCTCTCCCTGCTGCCGCCCGGAGGCTTTGCTCAGGTGGATGCCAGCTACGGAGGCAGTGACCGCACCGCTCTCACCCTGATCTCCAGAAACAATGAGGATATCGTGCTGCTCGGAAAGCTGTTCAAAAAAAGCGTGACCGACTGCCTTGATCAGATTGAAGGTCTGTGCCGCGCTCACGACGTAAACAGGATCTATTCTGAAACAAACAGCGACCGGGGCTTTCTTTCCCTGGAATTCCGCCGGCGGGGTCTCACAGCACGGGGCTATCATGAAAGCTGCTCCAAGGAAATGAAAATCGGGATATATCTGTGCCGGCATTGGAAGGAGCTTCGTTTTCTGCCGGGGACCGATCCGGAATACATCAACGAGATCCTGGATTACACTCCGCGCTCCCCTCATGATGACGCACCGGACAGCGCTGCCTCCGCCCTTCGCATCCTGGATAACCTGGGTGCCGCATGAAAAACCGAAAAAGCGAAAGGCTTCAGTAAAAAACCTCCGGAAAGATTTTCCTGCCGGTGCTTGAAAGAGCAGAGGGGATATTCTATAATATGTACAGGAAGTTCATATTAATATCAAAGCGGGAGGAAACCTGTATGATCCTGTATGTAAACGCCTCCGCCCCCTTCGGCGGCAACGGCAGCAAGGAAACTCCTTTCAGAAAGATCAACGATGCCGCAAAAATCGCCATGCCCGGAGATGAAGTGCTGGTCATGCCCGGCATTTACCGGGAATATGTCGATCCCATTCACGCCGGCGCCGAGGATAAGCGCATCGTTTACCGCTCCGAAAAGCCGCTTGGCGCGGTGATCACCGGCGCGGAGGAAACCAAAGGCTGGATGAAAGAAGAAAATGTGTGGAAGCTGCGGGTGAAAAACAGCATTTTCGGCAGCTACAACCCCTACACCACCTTTGTATGCGGCGACTGGTATTTTGCTCCAACGGTGCGCCACACCGGCAGCGTGTTCCTGAATGATAAAATGATGTATGAGACCGTATCTCTGGAGGAATGCAGGGAAGGCAAAGCTGACCCCTGTGCCTGGAATACCGAGGAATCCGAATACAAATGGTACACCGAGCAAGACGGAGAAGACACCCTGATCTGGGCTAACTTCAAGGGCCTTGACCCCAACCAGGAAAAAACCGAGATCACGGTTCGCCGCAACTGCTTCATGCCCTCTCATGAGGGGATCGGCTACATTACCGTGAGCGGCTTTAACATCAACAAAGCCGCCACCACCTGGGCGCCCCCTGCCGCCTATCAGGACGGCATGATCGGCCCGCACTGGAGCCGGGGCTGGATCATTGAGGACTGTGAAGTGTGGGGAAGCCGCTGCTGCGGAATATCGCTGGGAAAATACCGGGACCCTGAAAATGACATGTATTTCTACACAAAGCACGTGAAGAGCCCCACCCAGATGGAACGCGACGCCGTGTGCCGCGGACAGTACCACGGCTGGCAAAAGGAAAAAGTGGGCGGCCACATCATCCGCCGCTGCCACGTGCATCATTGCGAGCAGACCGGGATCGTGGGCCGCATGGGCGGCGTGTTCTCCGTGATCGAGGACTGCCACATCCATCACATCTGCAACAGTCAGCAGCTGGGCGGCGCCGAAACTGCCGGCATCAAGCTGCATGCCGCCATTGACGTGATCATCCGCCGCAATCACATTCATCACTGCATCATGGGCGTGTGGCTGGATTGGCAGGCTCAGGGCGCCCGCATCACACAAAATCTGATGCACGACAACCAGCGTCCTGAAGGCCGTCTGCCCGCCCGGGGGGCCATGTTCTCCAACGACGTGTTCATCGAGGTCGGCCACGGCCCCACGCTGATCGACAACAATGTGATGATGAGCAAGGTGTCCCTGGCCATGCCCAGCGAAGGCCTGGCCTGCGTGCACAACCTGATGATGGGCTCCTTCGTACTGGTCAACTCCGGTGTGGACAGCATCGTGAACGGTCAGCGCGAACCCCGCTACACCCCCTATCACATTCGTCACCGCACAGAGGTGGCCGGGTTCATGACCATCCTGCACGGCGATGACCGCATCTATAACAACATTTTCGTGCAGAACGCCCCGATCACCGATCCGGAACGTAAGCCCACCAGCAACGAGTTTGAACAGGTCGGCACCGCTCCCATGGATATTTTCCCCGACTATGATACCTGGCTCAGCCGCTTCATGATGGACCGGGAACCCGATATGGGCGCGCTGGCACAGTATCACTTCGGCCATCTGCCCGTGTGGGTGGAAGGCAACGCCTATCTGAACGGCGCCACCGTAAGCATCCATGAAAAGCACGGCGTTTCCCCGGAGGGAAAAGCCGAGGTGGCCCTCACCGAGGAAAACGGCCAGTGGAAGCTGAACACAAATATCTACAGTCTGCTGAAGGATTTCTCTTCCGGCATCCTCACCAGCGATGCCCTGGGCAAGGCCTTTGAACCCGAAGAGCGCTTTGAAAACCCGGACGGAAGCGACATCCGTTTTGACGAAGACTATTTCGGCGCCCATCGTGACGGCCTCACCGCCCTGCCGGGTCCCTTCGCTGCGGCACAGGAGACCTACATCGTGCGATAAACCGCCTGTTTACTTGTAAAATCAGCCTCCCCGGCTTGCACCCGGGAGGCTTTTGTGATAGGATAAGTTCACTGAAAGCAATGTATCGGAGGGAGACCCATGAAAAAACGGATCATTTTCCTGCTTGTGCTCATCCTGCTGTGCGGCACCGCCGCAGCAGAGGAACTGGTGTCCTTCCAGGGCGACGGCTTCTCGATCTCATATCCGGCGGACTGGACCGTGACCGGCGACCGTATGCCCTTCACCTTCGATGGAGACAACGGCATTCTGGTGCTCACCGGCAATAACCTGGGCATATGCTATACCGCACAGGACCTGCTGGATTACAAGATCCCCGCGATCATCAGCAATATCCTTGCCGGTACGCCCTCTGCCCGATATAAAAATACCGGTTCTCTGGTCACCTTGGGCGAATATGAAATGGTGGAGACCTGCTTTATCCAGGACGGTATGGAATATTATCAATACTTCTGCCCGGTAGATACGCTGGTGTATCAGTTCACTCTTACCGGACGGACGGAATTGATCGAAGAGATCCTTTCCTCCTTCACGGTGAGGTGAACCCGTATCTCAAAAAATAATCGTTTCATATCCTGTCAAAAAACAAATGATCCGAACCCGTCCTCCTTACCGGGAAGTACGGATTCGGATCATTGCTTTGGTGCCGCTGACCGGGGTCGAACCGGTACGGTTTTTAGGCCGAGGGATTTTAAGTCCCTTGTGTCTGCCAATTCCACCACAGCGGCAACAGTGTGATTATAACATGAGGCGCTGATTTTTTCAATACGGCAACCGCAGCCATTGTATTTTCCATACAGAAATATTATGATAATAGCCTGGCAGCCTTTCCGTTGATGAAGCATACCGGAAAAGCTGGAAAAGCAGGAGAAAAGACATGACAGCAACACAGCAAACCGTACTTGCCATCCTGAAAGCCTGTATCACAGGGGATCAAACAGAGCTTCCTTCGGCCCAGGACCGGATCGACTGGCCCCTGGTATACAGGGAATTTCATGATCAGGCAGTGACCCTTCTTCCTTCCACTCTGCTGAGCACGCTGCCGATGGACACGGAAACACGGAAAAATTGGGAAAAAGAAAACATATGGCACCTTTATAACAGAATGCGGATGACCGCAGTGCAGAGCCGCGTGACCGAACTGATGGAAAAGCACGGCATTCCCTGTGTTGTGCTCAAAGGCACCGCCGCATCCGCCTATTATCCCGACCCGCACCTTCGTATTCTGGGAGATGTGGACCTGCTTTTCAGGGAGCAGGACGTGGAAGCCGCAGCAAAGCTGTTGGAAAACGAGGGAGCCCGTCTGGATGAGCCCGGCCTGTATACACGGCACGCAGGGGCCTCACTGGATGGAGTCCGCTTTGAGCTCCACCGCCATTTTTCAAACAGAAAAACCGAAGCCGACAGCAGGCTTGACCGGGAGCTTGCTTCCGCGCTGGAAAGGCGGCATTCTTCTACGATCGACGGCTGCTCCTTTCCCATGCTTCCCGAACCGGAAAACGGATTGGTCCTGCTGGAACACATTCATCACCACCTGCCGAGCAGCCTGGGGCTGAGGCAGCTGATCGATTTTCTTTTCTATGCCGACCGGGTGCTGACGGACAGTTTCTGGAATGAAACCTTCCGTATAAGGGCAGAGGAGATCAACCTGGACACGCTGGCAAAAACCGTGGTAATGATCGGAAAAACCTGCTTTGGCACGGGAAAAAAGCTTCACTGGTGCGAGGATGCCGACCCGGAGCTGTGTTCCTTTTTACTGGAAACCTTGCTTTCCCAGGGAAACATGGGCCGAAAGAACGACCGGATCACCCGGGCCGCAGTCACACAGTTCAGCAAAACCCGGCATTTGGGAGACCTTCTCCGGTATGAACAGCGATCCGGTCTTTCTCATTGGGAAGCAGCACGGAAACACAAAGTGCTTCGCCCGGCTGCAACGGTATACGGCATTTTCCGTCACAGCATACTCCTGCTCAAAGACCGGGGCGGTGCAAAAAAGCTGAAAAAAATATCCAGTCAAAGCGCCCGCCACAGGGAGCTGCTGCTCCGGTTGGGGCTTACTACAGAGGAAGATCATAAGGCATAAAAGCAGAATGACTCCGCACTGCAGACAGCACGAAAGACAGGCCCGATTATTTTTCAAACATTCTGAGCAGCTTCAGCTTGAGCTGCTCATTTTTTCCACCGTAGGGATGCTCCCGAAGCGGCAGATTCAGCCGGGACTTTCCGGTCATGACCGTCTGCGGATGCGTGAATTCCCGGAAGCCCCATTCGCCGTGATACGCCCCCATGCCGGAATGCCCCGTTCCATTGAACGGGACCCCCCGGACCATCATGTGTACACACACCTCATTGATGCAGCCGCCGCCGTACTGTTGTGTCTGCATCACTTTATTCGCCCACCGGATATCCTTTGTGAAAAGATAGAGGGCAAGCGGATGCTCACGACCTGCCATCATTTGAAGGATCTCCTCTACATCGGCGTCCCTGTACGGAACGACCGGCAGGATCGGGCAGAAAAGCTCGTGCTGCACGATCTCATCGTTCCGGTCAATGGGATAAAGGATCGTGGGGGAAAACCGCAGAGTTTCTTTTACCCCTCTTCCGCCAAAAACGATCCGGTCACGGTATTCATCCGCGATCCTTTCACACTTTGCGAACACCGATCCGGTGATCAATTTCGGATATTCCTCGTTTTCCTCCGGCTTTTCCCCGATCTGCCGGATCAGCTCGCTTTTCAGAGCGGCCAGGAATTCATCCGCGATCTCCTCCGCAACGGCGATCTGGTTGATATTGATGCAAATCTGTCCGGCGTTGCAGAGCTTGAAAAACGCGATCTTCCTTGCCGCATCCCTGATATCCGCATCCTTTCTCACAAGACACCAGTTGCCCGTTTCGCCGCCAAGCTCGAGCGCGACCGGCGTCAGGTTTTTCGATGCTTCCGTCATAACGTGCTTTGCAACGCTCGGCGAACCGGTATAGAAGATCTTGTCAAACCTTTCGGCAAGGCAAAGATCGGCAATGTCATGACCGCCGTCGATCAGGGCGACATACTCCTCGTCAAAGACCTCCGCAACAAACTTTTTCAGCACCTCCGTGCACGCCTTGGATTTGGAGCTGGTCTTGATCACCGCCGTGTTGCCGCCGGCAATGCTGGCAAGCAGAACGCCAAGCGTAAGAAGCAGCGGAAAATTGAACGGGCTGATGATCAGCGTGACCCCGTAGGGCATTTTATACACTTTGGTCGAAATGCTCGGAAAGCACATCAGCCCGCTGAAATGCCTTTCCGGTCTTGCCCATTTCCGCAGTCCCCGGATCGTTTCATTGATCTCTACGATGATCGGTCCGATATCGCAAAGATAGGCCTCCACCCTGCTTCTGCCAAGATCGGCTTTCAGAGCCGCTTCAAATTCTTCCTCATGGGCGATCACGGCATTTTTCAGCTTTCTGAGCTGCGCGATTCTCCATGAGACCTCCAGCGTTTTTCCTGTGTGGAAGAAAGCCCGCTGTTTTTCAACAATATGATGTATCTCACTTTCTGTAAACATATCAGGGCTCTCCTTATCCGTTTATTCTGTCCAGAACCGAAAAGATCTGTTTATCATTCATCACAATGGGCGGGGAATAATTGATGGAATCAAATGCGACCGCTCCCGCAAGGCTTTTGTAATCTTCCTTCGGTATAGTGACCTTCGAGTCAAAGGCGCACAGATCGATCAGGCGGCGTATCTCACACAGCAGCCTGTCGCAGGCTTCCATGTCGCTGTCCCGGTCATCGGCAAAACCGCAATAACGCGAAAGAGCGGAAAGCGCCCCGCTGCATTGTTTCTTCTGCGTTTCCATGACCGGAAGCAGGGACAGGGCAATGGCATCCCCATGCGGAATCGCGTATTTTGCACCAATAGCATGGGCAAAAGCATGAACATACCCTGCAAGCTGCTTATTGATCGCATTGCCTCCATAGTGAGCGGCAATACACATATTCTGACGCGCCGTCGCGTTTTTCGGGTCTTTCATCAGAACAGGGAGGTTTTCCAGCACCAGCTTCACGCATTCCATGCTTTTCCTTTTGTCCTCCTCCGAGCTTCTGACAAAAGCAATTGCGCCCTCCAGGCCATGGCTCAAAGCATCGATACCGCAGGCACAGGTGATCCTCCCTGGCATATTCAGCATGGGTTCACTGTCCAGAATAACACATCGCACATCCAGGCCAATGATCACAGTGGAACCCTTCTGCCCCTTTTTGTTGGTAACGACCGCGCCGACCGTGATTTCCGCACCGGTTCCGGCCGTGGTCGGCACCGCGATCAGCGGAAGCGTTTTTCCATGCGCAAAAAGGAATTTATGAAGCAGCGCTTCCGATTTTCGGTTTTTCTTTTTTCCTCCGGCTGCGATCATTTTACAGGCATCCATCACGGCTCCGCCGCCAAGGGCAATGATCGCATCCGCTCCGCTGTCGGAAAGTGCTTTTCTGCCAGCGTCAAGAATGGCAAGATTCGGTTCGGAACAGATATCCGAAAACACACTGCAGAAAATTCCGCTTTCCTTCAGCGAAACAAGGATCTTTTCGTGAAAACCAAGAGAAAAGATGGTTTTATCGGTAACAAGCAGGACCCGTTCAAAGCCGTATTTCCGGCAGAGCCTGCCGATCTGGGCACGGGCGCCGGATTCGATCACCACCTCCGGCTGCGGCAGAGGAATCGCTTTGATCACAACACCGGGAATTCTTCGGATCCCCTTTCTGAGCAAATAAAGCATACGACCCTTTCCATATCATTTAGTAGAATTTTCTTCTATTATAGAACAAGGATCACTCCTTTGCAAGCGGTGTGATCCTCTGAAAATCATGATTGATCGATCAGTAAACCGGTAAACGCTGAGGAACCGGCCAAAGCAGGTATCATTCGCTTATAAACCAAACCCCGACAGGATATAACCGTTGACCAGACGATGTGCGCCGTTCACTTCCTCAAAATGATCTGTGAGGAAACGGGCGATCCGGCAGGCAGTATCATCTGAGCCAAACAGGGAGAAGAAAGGCTCCAGTTTTTGTTCCCCGTAAGCCAGAATGTGGCCGTAGCAGTGAAGGATCGCCCCATCACACCAGGTAAAGGTGAAAAAGAAGCTGCCGTCCCCACCCTTTTCCACCGGTCCAAGCTCACAAAGAGGAAACAGATCCATTCCGCTTTCGCTTCCGCAAAGAAGAACCATTTCCTCCCGGCGGGCATCCGCTTCCTCCCGGGTGTTAAACGTGAAAACACGCTCCTTTTGCAGATAAAGGCTCTCTCTGTTTGAAAAACGGGAGGAAAAAAGTACACGGAAAGCTTCTCTTTCCTCCGCATTCAGGCTGCAGTGATCTTCCCGGCCCTTAAAGGAATAAAGCGCGGTAAGAATTTCCGGGCTGGTGGAAATATCCGTGCTGATATCCTGACCGAAGCGGTAAAACTTTTCTTCCGCAAAAAGAAACAGGTCGGAAAAGAAGTCCCCTCCGTCAAACAGGTTGAATATCGTATCATAATTGGGGGCTGCCGGGCTCGTTGTGACCGTGCTGGCGCTGAAAGTGTAGGTGCAGGAGCAAAGCCCCTCCTCCTGAGCCCGGGCGCCCATCATACCGGCCAGCGTTCCTCCCCTGGAATGTCCCGTAAAGAGAAGGTAATTGGGTTTGTCCGGATCGCTGTGCAGGGAAAGATATTCCTTCACCTGCTTCCAGGCCCGTTCAAATGCCACGCCGATTCCTTTGAGAACGCTGTGATCCACCCACTCTGGATGCTCCCCGGTAAGCACAGAATAGCTTTTATCCGGGCTGCCAACATCAAAAACACTGCTCCATTCCCCAATGGAATAGCTGCCCCGGAAAGCAAACACGAAAATATTCCCCTCCGGCAAAGGCATAACGGCTTCGGCAAAGGTGGCAGTATCATTCATATCACAAACAGCGGAAGCATCCCTCTGTGTCTCAATATACCGGACATCGGAAAAACCGAATGCGGTAAGCAGATTCTCTCTCTGATAGGCCTCCGGATCCGTATCGGCAAGGGTCACCCGGGTAGGGTTCCCTCGTGCCACATCCTTCTCCCGGAAATAAACATCCGTGCTGAGCAGGGCTGAAAAAGCGGCCAGATCAGCAGAATAAACATGAAGATCCCCTTTCGTTAGCCAATCGGGATCAAAAGCCATCTCCGTCATAAACATATCGCCGGGCACACCGCCGAAAATCGATCCCTCCACCCGGACGGGAAAGCAAGAAATTTCGGCACTGCAGACACTGCCGGGAATCAGCAATACCAGCACACAAAGCAGGATCAGGGCTCTCATCACCGTTCTTTTCATATCTGTTTTTCCCTCTCTTCACTCTTCCGCGTCCGCAAACAGAGGCACCAGCTTCTGCTGCATCACATTCACGGGGCCAAAGGTGGTCATTTTGATATCCGGGATCACCGGCAGGCTGACAAAGGCCAGGTTCATAAAGGGTTCGATCCCTTCCGGCGCACCCAGCGCTTTTGCCGCATCGCGCACACGGGCATTCTGCTGCGCGGCTTCCTCAGCGGATCCCAGCCCCATCAGCCCGGCCACAGGAAGAGGCATATCGGCTGTGATCACTCCATGATCCGCTACCGCCAAACCGCCCTCCATTTCACGCACACGGTTTGCCGCCAAAGCCATATCCTGTTCATTGGTGCCGGCCACGATCAGGTTGTGGGAATCATGAGAGACCGAGCTGGCCACTGCACCGGACTCAAGCCCCATTCCTCTGATGAAGCCCAGACCGATGTGACCGGTGCAGTTATGCCGCTCCACCACCGCCAGCTTCAGAATATCCCGTTTGAGGTCGATCCCGTTGTTTTCCGAAAAATCCATGGGCAGGATCTCTTCCTTCGTGATCAGCTGATCCGGGATGAGGCAGATCACACGGCACAGTTTGCCCTTGGGCTCAATATGAAAATCCGCTTCCTTCAGAGGAGATACATGGAAGGAATGGAAAACACTGTTCCAGATATCCAGCCGGGCATGACGGCCTTCAAAATGGATGACCTGTCCGTTATCCACAGCTTTCCGGCCGCCGCAGTACACATCTCTCACTCTGACTTCATTCAGATCATCCAGCACAAGCAGGTCGGCATCATAGCCCGGGGCAATGGCGCCCTTGGTATTGAGTCCAAAGTGCTGCGCCGCCTGCAGGGATGCCATGCGGATGGCAGTAAACACGCTCTTGCCCAACCGGACAGCCTGGCGAATGATGCTGTCGATATGGCCAAACTCGATAAGATCGGCAGGATGCTTATCATCGGTCACAAGCAGACAGCGGCGCGACCAGGGTTCCTCAAACAGCGGGAGAAGTCCTTCCAGGTTCCGGGCCGCGGTCCCCTGGCGGATCATGATCCACTGACCCTTGCGCAAACGTTCCATTGCCTCTTCTATAGAGGAACATTCATGATCGTCCGTGATACCGGCAGCAATATACCGATCCAGATCCTTCCCGGCGATCATAGGCGCATGGCCGTTCACGACAAGACCGCGTTCCCTGGTAATGCGGATCTTTTCCATCAGCTCCCCGTCTCCCGCGATCACCCCGGGGTAATTCATCACTTCGCCCAGCCCCAGCACCCGTGGATGTCCGTAGAAAGCAGAGATCGCGCCCGCCTCCAGCATGGCGCCGGCCTCATCCAGCGGCGTTGCGGGCACACAGGAGGGCATCACATAATAGATGGTCATGGGCAGGCCCTCGCTGGCCTCCAGCATATAGGCAATCCCAGGCAAACCGGAAACATTCGCGATCTCGTGGGGATCGGCCACCACCGCAGTGGTGCCGTGAGGCAGACACACCCTGGAAAACTGAGCCGGGCGCAGCATGCTGCTTTCGATATGGATGTGACCGTCGATGAAGCCGGGGCAAAGTACCTTCCCGGTCACATCCTCCACCGTATCGGCATCCTGCTCGCTGTAGGAGCCTACTCCGATGATGCGCTTATCCTCAAGAAACACATCCGCCTTTTCCAGGCTGTCAGAAAACACATTCACGATCATTCCATTCTTCAGCAACGTTTTCATTTTCCATTCCTCCCGAAAACATTTTTGAATAGGATCTATCTTTTCAGGCATCCAGCCGGATCTCCCTGCCCTGTACATATTTTGCGGAAAGGCAGCTGCGGTCGGCTTCCAGATACACAGCCCGCTGCACCCGCTGAGATACTGTCAGATCGCATCTGCTGCTCAGGCTGCAATCATTAAGCACGATGATATCCGCCTCATAGCCTTCCTCAAAGCTGCCGACTTTTCCAAAGAACTCTCCTCCGCCCAAAGTGGCCAGAAAGAACGCCTCCTCAAAGGAAAGGGGTTCACAGTCAGGGTCCAGAAGACGCCAGTACAGCTTGGACACCTGGATCGCGTCGATCATCTGCCGGAAGATCGATTCGCTCTCGCCTCCGGCCACATCGCTTCCCAGGCCCACCCGGATCCCCCTGCGGAGAAAACGGCGCACCGGAGCAATACCGGAGGCAAGATTCATGTTGGAAGCCGGGCAATGCGCAACGAAGACCCCGTTTTCACAGATCAAATTGATCTCATCCTCCGTGCTGTAGATACAATGCGCCATCACAGTGCGTTTGTCTTTCCCGAACAGGCCGTAATGATCATAACCCTGGCCATAAAACGCGGCTCTCGGGAACAGACGGCGCACCAGCTCCACCTCCCCCGGATTTTCCGACAAATGCGACTGTACAGGCAGATCATAGGCCTTCTGCACCTCATGCAATTCACCCAGAAGCGCATCGGAGCAGCTTGGCAGAAAACGCGGGGTCAGAATGGGAAAGGTGTGCCGATACCGTCCCTGAATGGCGTTCAGCCACCCAAAGGTATCGTAGGCTGAAAGATCGGCTGCCGGTTCTCTCAGATCATCCGGGGCATCCCGGTCCATATTGATCTTGCCCACAAAGCAGGAAAGCCCGGTTTCCTCCAGCAGGTTCATCAGCAGGATCGTAGCTTCCCGGTGCACGGTTGCAAACACGCACGCCCGGGTGGTGGCACTGTTTTTCATGCTGCGGGCAAACACGCTGTAGGCCTTTTGAGCGTAGGTCCGGTCAGCATACCGGCTTTCCTCCGGAAAAGTGTAAGCCTTCAGCCAATCCAGAAGCTCCATATCCATTCCCAGGCCCCTGAAAGCAAACTGCGGGGCGTGAATGTGCAGATCCGTCATGCCGGGCAGGATGAGATGCCCGCTCTCATCCCGAAGGGGCAGCGCCCTGAACCTTTCCGGAACGATAGGAAACACCCCCCGGCAGACCCCCTCCTCGCACACAAGGTAGGCATCCTCCCGGGTGATAAGCTCCTTCAATCCCCGGCTGTAACAGATATCCCCTTTCAGAACGAATGAATCCATGAGCATTCCCCGTTTCAGATCATTACCGATCGTTTCCGATCATATGTCCAATCACACAATATTATACTTGATTTCATGAAAGATTTTCAAGATATGTAAGTTTCGAATTTGCATTTTTAACGCTTTGTGATATGATAATATGGAATATATTTATGCAACAGTTCCTGTCAAAATCAGTTGCACAGGAAATAAGGAGTGAACACAGATGGGAGACAGCATATTCAGAAAAAAGAGCATCGAAAGGATCCAGGCTCCCGAAAACCTGAATGATTACATCCGGGTCGTGAATCCCGCAGTATGGATGGTGCTGGCAGGCACGCTGATCCTGCTGATAGGCGCATGCGTCTGGGGTCTCTTCGGACGTTTGGAAAGTACGGTAAGCACACGGGCAAACATACGGGATCAGGTCGCTGTGTGCAATGTGAACCGTGAGCAGATCGGAGAGGTGCTTCCCGGAATGACCGTGCGTATAGACGGAAATGAAGGCAGTGTGCTGGACTGCGATCCGGCTGCCTGCACAGTCACAGTGAATGCCGGTGTTCCTGACGGCATCTATGATGCCTTGATCGTGCTGGAAAGCGTGCATCCCTTCTCCTTCATTTTTGACTGAGGTGGGCTATGGCAAAGAATAAAAAGGTGAAACAGCCCATTCAAAAGGGTGTGATCAAGGTTCCTGTGGTGATGCAGCTGGAAGCCCTGGAATGCGGAGCCGCCAGCCTTTCCATGATCCTGGCTTATTATGGAAAATGGATCCCTCTGGAACAGGTGCGACAGGACTGCGGCGTATCCCGGGACGGCTCCAATGCCCGCAATATACTCAAGGCTGCCCGATATTACGGTCTGAAAGCCCAGGGCTACCGCTACGAACCGGAAGCACTGAAGGAAGATGGCTCTTTTCCCTGCATCGTGCACTGGAACTTCAACCATTTTGTGGTGCTCAACGGTTTTCGGGGCGGAAAAGCCTATCTGAATGACCCGGCCAGAGGCACCTATTCCGTTTCAATAGAAGCCTTTGACGAGGCTTTCACCGGCATCTGCCTGCAGTTTGAGCCTTCGGAGGATTTCGTTCCCTCCGGCAAGCCCAAGAGCATGCTCACCTTTGCAGCCAAACGGCTGCAGGGCAGCAGCACGGCTGTGATTTTCACCATGTTCACCGGCATTGCCGGCGCTCTGCTGGGCATGATCAACCCCGCTTTCTCCCGTATCTTCCTGGACCGGCTGCTGGCGGGCAGGAATTCCGACTGGCTTATCGGGTTCATCGTGCTCCTGGCAGTATTTGATATCCTGCAGATCCTATTGAGCGCGCTTCAGGCCATTTACAGCCGGCGCATCAGCGGAAAAATGGCGGCAGTAGGCAGCTCGACCTACATGTGGAAGGTGCTTTCCCTGCCCATGCACTTTTTCTCCCAGCGCATGGCCGGAGATATCCAGGGAAGGCAGGCCTCCAACGCAGGCATTGCCAACACCCTGATCAACACCTTCGCTCCTCTTTTGCTCAATTCGGTAATGACGGTGTTCTACCTTACGGTGATGCTGCGCTACAGTGCGATCCTCACCGCGGTAGGCCTGTTATCCCTGGGCATCAACGCTTTTGTATCCAACCGCATCAGCGCAAAGCGCCTCAATATCACCCGTGTTTCCATGAGGGACAGCGCACGTCTTTCCTCCGCCACCGTTGCCGGCATCAGCATGATCGAAACGATCAAATCCTCCGGCGCGGAAAACGGCTATTTTGCCAAATGGTCTGGCTATCAGGCCAGTGTGAACACTCAGCAGGTGAAGTATCTGAAGCTGAATGAATATCTTGGCATGATCCCTTCCCTTGTATCTTCCCTGGCCAACACGACTGTGCTGCTGCTGGGCGTGTATTTCACCATACAGGGGCAGTTCACCGTAGGTAAGATCATGGCGTTCCAGGGTTTCCTTTCCATGTTCATGGCTCCTGCTCAAACCTTTATTTCAGCGGGACAGACCCTGCAGGAGATGCGCACCCAGATGGAACGGGTGGATGACGTGATGGAGTATCCTTCCGACAGCGTGTTCTCCGATTCTGCTCAGGACAAAGCCGAACAGAAGCTTTCCGGGCATATTGAACTGAATAACGTGACATTCGGCTATTCCCCGCTAGAAGCGCCCCTGATACGCGATTTCAATCTCACTTTGGAACCCGGCAAATCCGTAGCCATCGTAGGCGGATCCGGCTGCGGAAAATCCACCATGTCCAAGCTGATCTCGGGGCTGTATAAACCCTGGAGCGGAGAGATCCTTTTTGACGGAAAACCGCTGAGCGAGATCAGCCCCCCACGGTTCCACGCATCACTCGCGGTGGTGGACCAGGATATCATCCTTTTCGAGGATACCATCGCCAACAACATCAAAATGTGGGACAATTCCATCGAGGATTTTGAAATGATCCTGGCTGCCCGGGACGCACAGCTGCACGATGACATCATGGCCCGTCCCGACGGATATCAGCATAAGCTCCTGGAAGGCGGAAAGGATTTTTCCGGCGGACAGCGCCAGCGCATGGAGATCGCCCGCGTACTGGCTCAGGATCCTACCGTGATCATTTTGGACGAAGCCACCAGCGCCCTGGACGCAAAAACCGAATATGACGTGGTGCGCGCGATCCGCAACCGCGGCATCGCATGCATCGTGATCGCCCACCGGCTTTCCACGATCCGCTCCTGTGACGAGATCATCGTGATGGAGCATGGTGAGATCCGCGACCGCGGAACCCACCGCCAGCTGATGGAAACAAGCGAGCTTTACCGCGAGCTTGTGACCGCAGAGTAAGGAGGACGCGGAATGAACTGGTTTGAAGAGCAATTGAATCAGCGTCAGGAAAAGGACGCAGAATGCTTCGCCTTTGCAATGGATTCCATTGCCGGAGCCGTAATGGGCAGACGCCTGGTGGACGCCCTGTCTGTAGACAAGATCGCGGGCTCCGCTCTGGAAGAGATCCTGCGCTATTATCACTGCAGGATCGAAACGGAAGAACTGCCCCCGGAAATCAAAACAGTGGATGAGCAGATCGAGTACCGCACCCGTCCCTTCGGCCTGATGCGCCGCAAGGTTACGCTGGACAGGGGCTGGTATAAAAACGCGGTTGGAGCCATGCTGGGAACCCTCAAGGAAGATGGACGGGCAGTAGCCCTGATACCCGGAAAGTTCAGCAGTTACACCTGGATGGACCTGAAGACCGGAAAGCGCACCCGGGTCACCCGTTCCAACCAGAACCTGTTTGACGCGGAGGCCCTGTGCTTTTATCAGCCGCTTCCCCTGCGAAAGCTGGAGATAAAAGACCTGCTCATCTTTATGGGACAGCAGCTGAGCACTTCGGATATTCTGCTCTATGTAGGTCTGATGGCCGTTTCAGCCGTGCTGGGGCTGCTTTCGCCTCAGTTTACGAAATGGCTGTTCAATGATGTGCTGCTCAGCGGCAGCACCCAGGTGCTGTTGGGTCTTGGCGGCTTCATGATCTGCTATTCCGTAAGCAGCCAGATCCTGTCGGTATTTCAGTCTCTCGTAAATGCCCGGGTACGCACCAAGCAGAACATTGCGGTGCAGGCAGCGGTGATGAGCAGGATCATGAGCCTGCCCACCAGCTTTTTCAAAAGCTACGCCTCCGGCGAACTCACCGAGCATTCCTCCTATGTGCAAAGCCTGTGCTCTCAATTGATGGACACAGTGTGCAATCTGGGACTGAGCTCGCTGTTTTCACTCATTTATGTTGGTCAGATCTTCGCATTTGCCCCGGCTCTCGCCGTGCCCGCACTGCTGCTCATTCTTGCTCAGGTGGTGATTCTTATTCTCACCACCCTGATGCAGACTCAGGTGAGCCGGGAAGGAATGCAGCATTCCTCCAAGATCGGCGGTCTGGTGTATTCCACCATTTCCGGGATCCAGAAAATCAAACTGGCCGGTGCGGAAAAGAGGATGTTTTCCCGCTGGGCCACGCAGTATGCCAAGTATCTGAGCATCACAGTCAACCCTCCCGCCTTTCTGAAGCTAAGCGGCACCGCCACCCTGACGGTATCTTTGGTAGGCACCCTGATCATGTATTATCTTGCGGTGGCCAGCCATGTGAGTATCGCCGATTATTATGCCTTCAACACCGCCTATGGCATGGTATCCGGCGCATTCACCACCTTGGCCTCCGTCGCCACCACCATCGCCTCCATTCGTCCCACGCTGGATATGGCGCGTTCCATTCTGGAAGCCGAACCGGAGCAGACCGAAAACCGCCGCGTGGTCACCCGTCTGAACGGCAGCATCGAGCTTTCCCATGTTTCCTTCCGGTATGACGAAAACATGCCTTATGTGATCGACGATCTGTCCCTGAAGATCCGTACCGGAGAATATCTGGCGGTAGTCGGTTCCACCGGATGCGGAAAATCCACCCTGATGCGTCTTTTGCTGGGTTTTGAGAAGCCCCAGAAGGGTGCTGTGTATTATGACAACAAAAAGGATATCTCCACGGTGGATCTCAAATCCCTGCGGCGCATGATCGGCACGGTGATGCAGGACGGAAAGCTTTTCAGCGGCGACATTTTTTCCAACATCGTGATCGCAGCCCCGAACCTTACGCTGGCGGATGCCTGGGAGGCAGCCAGGATCGCCTCTCTGGATGAAGATATCAGGCGCATGCCCATGGGAATGAATACGATGATCTCGGAGGGCCAGGGCGACATATCCGGCGGGCAGAAGCAGAGGCTGATGATCGCACGCGCCGTGGCTCCCAGGCCGAAGATCCTGATGTTTGACGAAGCCACCAGCGCTTTGGACAACATCACTCAGAAAAAGGTGACCGAGGCAGTGGACAAGCTCAAATGCACCCGCATCGTGATCGCCCACCGGCTCTCTACGATACGCCACGCCGACCGGATCATTTACCTGGAGAACGGCCATATTGCCGAGGAAGGCACCTATGAAGAACTGATCCGGAAAAACGGTGCGTTTGCTTCCCTGGTGGAGCGTCAGCGTCTGGATATGGATGTTGACTGAATCGACTTAAAGGAGGGATGATAAATGAATAATGCCTGGTTCCGTCTTGCCTTTGTTACCCTTCTGCCCGTGCTGTTCGCGATCCTGTTCTATCGCATTGAAAAGCGCACCGCGTTCAACAAATGCAATTATTGGCTGAGGCAGATCCTTATTGGCATCGTATTCGGCGGCTTGGCTGTGTTCGGCACCGAATGGGGCATTCCCATGGCCGGCGCTCAGGTCAACTGCCGCGATGCCGCGGTGCTCACCGCAGGCCTCATGTTCGGCGCCCCGGCCGGCATCATCGCCGGTGTGATCGGCGGTGTGGAACGGTGGATCGCCGTGGCCTGGGGAATAGGCACCTTCACCCGGACCGCCTGCACCGTTTCAACCATCATTGCCGGTATCTATTCCGCGCTGCTTCGAAAGCTGATGTTTGAAAACAAACGCCCCGGCTGGTTCATTTCCTTTGCCATCGGCATCGTGATGGAAGTATTCCACCTTACCATGGTGTTCCTCACCAACATGAACGCGACCGACCAGGCCATGGCGGTGGTCAAGGCCTGCACCCTTCCCATGCTGACCTCCAACGGCCTGTCCGTGCTTCTCTCCTCGCTGGCGCTGTCCCTGATGAACCGGTATGAAATGGGCACGAGCGAAAAGGAAAAGCTTCCGAAACAGGCCCGTATCTCACAGACCATACAGCGCTGGCTGCTGGTGACCGTGGTGCTGGCCTTCCTTGCCACCTCCTTCTTCGTATACCGGCTGCAAAGCGAAATGGCCACCGCTCAGGAGACCACACTGCTGGAACTGGCCCTCAATGAAACGGAGCAGGATATCCGGGACGCTTCAGATGCCAACCTGCTGAACGTGGCCCGGAAACTGCAGCCCATGATCGCCCGCAGCGATCTGACCTCTTTGGCATATCAGTACGGCGTCACGGAGATTAATATTGTAAACAGCGACGGCGTCATTACAGACAGTACGGAGCGGAAATTTCTGGGCTTTGACTTTCATTCCGGCGAACAGTCTCAGGAATTTTTGTGCCTGCTCGACGGAACGGAAGAATATGTGCAGGATTACGGCCCCATCGCCTTTGATAACTCCATCTCCCGCAAATATGCGGGCCTCAAATACAAGGACGGCTTCATCCAGATCGGTTACGATGCAGGGCAGTTTCAGCGCGATATCGCCCAGCAGGTGGTGGGCATCACCAAGAACCGGCATGTGGGTGAAAACGGGTATGTGCTGATCGTGGATTCCAGAAACCGTATTCTCAGCGCTCCCGGAAAGATCCTTCCGGGTGATCTGGCCTTTGGCCAGATGCAGGCCGAAGAGATCGGCTTCACTCAGGAAGCTGTGCCTGGTGAAAACATCACCTTTGGGGAAGAACTTTTTTCGGAGCGCTGCCGGGTGCGGTGCCGTTTCGCGGAAGGATACACGATCGTGGCTGTGCTGGACGAAAACGAGGTGCTCAAAACAAGGAACGTGGCCCTGTATGTGAACACCTTCATGGAAATTCTGGTGTTTGCCGTGATGTTCGGACTGATCTACATGCTGATCAAACGGGTGGTTGTGAACCAGCTCAACCAGGTAAACTGCTCCCTGGCCCGTATCACGGGCGGAAATCTGGACGAAACGGTGAACGTACGCTCCAATGCCGAGTTTTCTTCCCTGTCGGATGATATCAACATGACGGTGGATACGCTGAAAAAGTATATCAACGAAGCTTCCGCCCGCATCGACAAGGAACTGGAATTTGCCAAGAGCATCCAAAGCAGCGCCCTGCCCAATGTTTTCCCGGCTTTCCCCAAGCGGGACGATTTTGACATCTACGCCACAATGACCCCCGCCAAGGAAGTGGGCGGCGACTTCTATGACTTTTACATGACAGGCACCGATTCCCTGCATTTCCTGATCGCCGATGTTTCCGGCAAAGGAATTCCCGCGGCCATGTTCATGATGCGCGCCAAGACCGAGCTGAAGAGCCTTACTGAGAACGAGCTTCCCGTGAACGACGTGTTCACAGGGGGCAACCGGGCCCTGTGTGAAGGAAATGACGCAGGCATGTTCGTCACCTCCTGGCAGGGAGGCATCGACCTGAAGACCGGACGGATCCGTTACGCCAACGCAGGTCACAATCCTCCCCTGGTGTATCACCAGGGCGGCTCGTTCGAATATCTCAGAGGCCGTCCCGGATTTGTACTTGCCGGTATGGATGGGGTAAAATACCGTGAACAGGAGCTGACGCTTCAGCGGGGAGACGTGATCTTCCTCTACACCGACGGTGTCACAGAAGCGACCGACGCCAACAACCAGCTTTACGGTGAAGAACGGCTTCTGGCTGCCATCAACCGCGTAAAGGACGCGGATATGCGCACGCTTTGTGAAGCTGTGAAAAAGGATGTGGATGCTTTCGTAGGAGACGCGCCTCAGTTTGACGATATCACGATGCTGGCCCTGAGATACGTGGGCCGTGAACCGGAGGAAAACAGTGTGTGGTTTGACAAGGCCAATCTGAAAAACATCGCAATGGCAACAGAATTTGTGGAAAAAGAGCTGGAAAAGTTAAATTGCCCCATGAAATCTGTGACGAAAATTGATATTGCCATTGACGAAATATTCAGTAATATAGTAAACTATGGTTATCCCGATGGGCCGGGTCCTGTTTCGGTAAGTGTGGAAGCAGCTGAAGATCCCAGAGGGGTCTGGATCCGCTTTGTGGATGAAGGCATCGCCTATGATCCTCTCAAGAAGGAGGATCCCGATGTGACTCTTTCCGCTCAGGAAAGGCAGATCGGCGGCCTTGGTATCTATATGGTCAAAAAGACCATGGATGATATTCGCTATACCCGGGAAGACGGAAAGAACATTCTCGAAATCCGGAAGAATTTTTGAACTGGAGGATAAATTGAAATGACCATCACCAAAGAACAGAACGGTTCTGCTTTGACGCTGTCTCTCGAAGGCCGGCTGGATACGATGACCGCGCCTCAGTTGGAAGCGGAGATCTCCGGGATGAGCACAGGGATCACCTCGCTCACGCTGGATTTTACTTCTCTGGAATACATTTCTTCCGCCGGGCTGCGTGTGCTGCTCGCTGCCCAGAAAAAGATGAACACCCAGGGCGAAATGACGCTCATCCATGTGGGTGACGATATCAAGGAAGTGTTTGACATCACCGGCTTCTCCGATATCCTGACGGTAAAGGATTAATACACTCTTTAAAAGGCCCTGCTGACAGGCAGGGCCTTTTGTGAATGCAATCATCCTAAAATAACACCTGTTTGGTTCCCGCATCAAAGAAAAGAGGGATAACTTGGCTGTGAACTTCACTGTTTCCCTTGCCGGCACCGTGATCGGCGTATCCGCACAAAACGAATGCATCCGGGACAGGTGCAGGGAATACCTTACCGATAAACATGCGCAGATCGCCGTAAGCGTATCTGAAAAAGAGATCCTCTTTGAAGCATCCCGTGCGGGAAATGAGGGCATCAGCCCCGAAAACGCGGAATGGCTTGCGCTTCACAGGAAAATCGCTGCTTCCCTGCTGCAATTTGACACTCTGCTTTTTCATGGCAGCGCCATTGCAGTGGACGGGGCTGCATACCTGTTTTCCGCACCGAGCGGCACAGGGAAAAGCACTCACACAGCGCTGTGGCGGCATATACTGGCAGGCAGAGCCGTGATGGTCAATGACGATAAGCCGCTGCTGCGTTTTTCAGAAGATCAGATCCTTGTGTGCGGCAGTCCCTGGGACGGAAAACATCATCTGAGCCAAAACATCTGCGTCCCGCTTCGGGCCATCGCCGTGCTTTCTCGCGCAAATGAAAACAGCATCGTGCCCCTGTCCTCACAGGCTGCCCTTCCCCATCTGAGTCAGCAAAGCTTCCGCCCGAAGAACCCTGCAGCACTTGCCCGATCCTTTGAGCTGATCTGCCGTCTCAGCAACACATACGCAGTATATGACCTGAAATGCAACATGCAGCCGGAAGCCGCCCGCATGTCCTACGAAAAAATGAGTGGAAAAACAATATGAGCACCTCCTTTTCCTCCGTGACCGGGCAATTGCAGCAGGGAAAAAAAGTGATCCGTCCCAACAGGGGCACCAGCATGCTTCCGCTGCTGAGAGAAGGAAAGGATCGGATGGTCATTTCCCCGCGGCCTGATTCCCGGCTTCAAAAATATGACGCCGCGCTGTTTAAACGGGATAACGGCGAGCTGGTGCTGCATCGTGTGCTGAAGGTGCTGGAAAAGGGGTATCTGATGAATGGTGATCACCAGTTCGTGAAAGAAACGGTGAGAGAGGATCAGATCCTTGGCATCCTGACCCATGTGATGCGCGGCAAACATTTGATCCCGGTCACCAGCCTGCGCATGCGCTGCTATATCCTTCTTTGGTATGCCCCCTATCCCCTGCGTTTTTTATTTCTGCGTGCAAATGGGATGCTGCATGGAATTTACAGACGGATCTGTAAAAATAGGAAAGTGTGAATACACATATTTTTGAGGAACAAATGCCATGAAGATCATTCAACCGGCAAACAGCCGGGTAAAAGCCCTGCTGAGACCGCCAAACCAAATGGAAGGGCAATCTTTCCGCCCCATCCGGTATCTGCTTCGGGAAGAAACAAGCGACGGGATCCTTCTTTTCAACACCCTCACCTGTGAAATGCTTTTGCTGAGCTCTGAGGAAGAAAAGGATGTTTGTAAGAGTGAGGAACTGGCACAGCGCTGTTTTACCGTTCCGGAAGGATATGACGAGCAAGGGCATCTTGAGCAGATCCGCAAGCTTCTGAGGATAATGCGGTCAAAGAGAAACGATATTTCTTCCTTTACCATCCTGACCACCTCCGATTGCAATGCCCGCTGCTATTACTGCTTTGAGCAGGGCTATCGAAAGCCCATGTCCGATCAGGTGGCTCTTGAAACAGCCGGGTACATTATCCAGAAACACCAGGATCCGGACAAGGAGGTGCATCTTCGCTGGTTCGGAGGGGAACCGCTTTTTCATCAGGCGCCCATCGACCTGATCACGCAAACCCTTAAAGAGCAGGGTATCCCCTATTATTCCACCATGATCACCAACGGATACCTGGCAGATGATACGGTGATCGAAAAAATGACCGGACCCTGGAAGCTAAGAACGGTCCAAATCACTCTGGACGGCCCCGAAAACACCTATAACAGCACAAAAGCCTATATTTACGAAAACATCACCAGCCCCTATCGCCGGGTGATCAGCAACATTTCCTGCATGGCTGAAGCCGGGATCCAGGTAAACCTTCGCCTGAACCTGGGCTTTGAAAACGGAAATGAGCTTGAGCTGCTGACAGATGAGCTGCTTTCCCGCTATGCAGGGCAAAAGAACATAAAAGCATCCTGCGCGCTTTTATATGACGATGAAAAAGCCTTTGATGATCCCCGCTGGCCCCGGATGATCCTTTCCCATGAACGAATACAGGAAAAGCTGAGCCCGCTGGGCAGCAGAGAAGCGCGTGCAGACAAACTGCCTCGGGGCCCCCTTCTTTACAATTGCGGCACGACAGAAGGAAGCTGCCCTGTGATCGCCCCGGATGGAAGGATCACCGCCTGTGAGCACTATTACGACAGGGAGGTGATCGGGAGCATCCGATCCGATGAAACAGACCTTTCGGTTCTTTCCACCTGGCATGAGATCCTGCCCCCGCTCCCCATTTGCCGCCTCTGCCCCATCGCGCCGCAATGCTGCATGACCCCCAAATGTGTCAGCAGCTTCTGTTACCCGGAAAAGCAGCGGCAAAGAGAAACGCAACTGCGCAGGGCCATGCTTGCAAAATGGGAAGCAATGAGCCAAAATGAAACAAAATGAAACAAAAGCTTTTCATAAGCTTTTCCTGAGCAGGCAGGACCCGTGGGGAGGAAGCAGCACCCCTCCCTCCAGCTCTTCCGCGCCAAAAGTCTTTCCTGTGCGCACCTCGGTCCACACCGCGTTTTGAGGCATATTTTCCGCTTTCACGGCCTGCTCCGCGTCATCCAGGTTGAACAGAGCAACATAAACGCATTCCCGGTCATCCGCGTTCATCCACCCGGCTGCGGTGTCAGAGCGGAAAAGCTGCCGGGGCTTTTTTCCGTGCTGATTTACATACAGGCTTGCTTCGTTGGTGAGAAGCGAAAGGGTGAATTCGTCATTCTCCCGCATTTCACCGCCCATCATCAGCGGAGAGCGGAAAATGCACCACAGGTTCATCAAAGTGATCTGTTCGGTTTGGGTAAAACGGGTTTTGTGCGCCGCCCGCTTATCCCAGGCCATCAACGTGCCAAGGGGAAGCATGTCGCAATCCGGCCAGCAGCCGTCTCCCACATAAGGGCTCCACTTTTCGCACTTTTCAAACGTTGCGTAAAGCTGAGGCCACGCATCCCAAAAATCACCGGTCATGCGCCACATATTGGCGTTTTCGCACAGGTGCCAGGCATGATCCAGCGGGGCGGGACCGGGAGAAAGGGAGAGCACGATGGGTCTGCCGCACCGGTCGATGGCCCGGCGGATCATCTCGATCTCCTTTTCGGCGCTGTAGGGACGCTCCCGCAGAAATTCCGTGTTGGCAATGTCATCCACCTTCACAAAATCCACTCCCCAGGAGGCATAAAGCTGAAACAGGGAATCGTAGTATTTCTGCGAGCCCTCTTTTTCATGATCCAGCCCGTACATATCGGTGTTCCACGGGCATACGGAGTAAGGCAGGGCGCATTCCCGGGCGGTCATATCGCTTCCGAGGATCTTTCCCCCGCCATGTACGGCCTGCCGCGGAATGCCCCGCATGATGTGGATGCCAAAGAGAAGCCCCAGGGAATGCACATATTCCGCCAGAGGACCAAAGCCCTTTCCTCCCTTTGAAGAGGGAAACCGGTTTTCCGCGGGGATCAGACGGCTGTATTCATCCATGCACAGCTTCGTAAAGGGACGGTAGTTCCAGCCATCAGGGTCGCTCTGGCTCCACTGGATATCCACCACAATATATTTCCAGCCATATTTTTTGAGGTTTTGCGCCATATAATCGGCATTGCCGCGCACAGCATCTTCGCTCACGGAGGCACCGTAGCAATCCCAGCTGTTCCACCCCATCGGCGGCGTTTGCGCCCATTCGTTCTTGCAGTTCATAAGCACCTCCTTATGTTATATACCCCATACAAACCAGATAAACACGTAGCCGATCACGACCGCCGTAAGGGTGAAGGGAATGCCGATACGGAAGAAATCGCTGTTTTTCACATCATAGCCTTCTTTGCGCAGAATGCCGATGCCGGCCACATTGGCAGAAGCGCCAAAGGGGGTGATGTTTCCGCCCAAAGTGGCGCCGGAAAGCAGGCCGAAATACAGCACCACGGGATCGATGCCCAGGTTGACGGCGATCCCCTGCACCACCGGCAGCATGGCCGCCACGTAGGGGATATTGTCGATAAAGGCGCTCAGGATCACGCTGGCGAAGACGATCAGGGTATACAGGCCGAACAGACTGCCCTGGCCGATCTTCGAGAACCAGTTCGCGATGGCGTCGATGATGCCGGCTTCCTTGTTCCCGGCCACCACGACAAACAGG
>JAZLIA010000025.1:0-11669 GCA_045617125.1 Clostridia bacterium
ATACCAGTTGGCTTTGATCCATATCGAATACCTCCATTCCCAGCTAATGCTTTCATAGATATATTCGACATGGACTTTTGGATGTCCTTTTGGTTTTTTGTTACAAATATGTTAAATTTCAGGGCGACTGAATAGTTACCGGAAAAATATTATCTGCGTTTCTGGAAGGAAGCTGCCGCGTCCTTTGGCTATGCGCTGGAGGATGAACAGGCACTGTCGCTTCGTTCTCTGGGTGCGGCGTATGCAAAGGAACGTTTCCTTCAGTGGTTTGGTCCGGGCTTTGATTATCCCGCTGTGCGGGAAATGCGCAGGAAGCTGATGGAAGCGTATCTTGAACAAAACGGAGGGGTCACCCTGAAAAACGGGGTGAAGCCGCTGCTGGAGTATCTTGAAAGAAAGGGCCTGCGCACCGCGGTGGTCACCGCGACCCCGCCGGAGAGGACCCGTTTATATCTGGAGCACACCGGCATCTTGGGGGCTTTCGAGCGCGTGATCAGCGCCGTGATGGTGAAAAAAGGAAAGCCCGCGCCGGATATATATCTTTACGCCTGTGAGGAAATGGGGATGGCTCCCGCAGAATGCACGGCGGTCGAGGATGCGCCCAATGGGGTGATCAGCGCTTATACGGCAGGCTGCCCTGTGGTGATGATCCCGGACCTGACTTGTCCCGATGCTACGCTTTTACCCATGCTTTCAGCCTGTGTAAAAGACGCGGGTGAACTGATCCCCTTGCTTGAGGGAGGGAAAATATGAACGAGATCATCAAAAAAGGGATCGCCAAAGTCGGCACCCGTTATTCCTGTACCCGTCTGGATGTGTCGCCCTGGAACCGGTATTCCCGGCGTGGAGTCAATGTGGAAATGGAAGCCGGGAAAACAAAGCAGTTTGATTATTCCGTGCTGAATATCCGGGCGATGCTGGGCGTGGTGTCGGCAGAGGCAATCCTGATTACCCCCACCTGTGCGGACGCGCCCTGTGCGGTCGTGCTGTTTCTGCATTCCCTTGGGCGGGACACGCTGCATCTGGAGGCTTTGAACACCCAGCTTACCCCGATCGTTCCGGCTCCTTTGGTGAAGGTGCGGGACGAGCACACCGAAACGAAGGATCATGTATCCAGCCTCAACTGGTATGAGGAGCTCAAGCTTCCGGGCTGCATCTGCCGTTCCCTTCGTGCTTCCGATAAGGAAACGAAGAGCCTGTTTGATGACTGGACGGATGCCTATTTCCGCATGCTGGATGCGGCTCCTGCCTGTGACCCTGCTGAAAAACGCCGTCACACCGAGGTCCTGGTGCGTCAGTTTATCCTGCAGGAGAACGATTCTGTAAGCCAGGTGTTTGACCTGCTTGGCCGGGAGGAAGCGGAGAAGATCCTGCTTACCGCCTTTTTCCCTGAAAAGGAATGATTTTCGTTTGCCGTTCTTTGAGAGCAGCGAACCAATTTCGCTTGCTCCCTGATAATAGACGGGTCTCAACAATGAAGGAGGTAGATCGATCATGAAAAAACAGATCCTTGCTCTGTTGGCAGCGCTGGTCCTGTGCCTGACCCTGCTGCCCGCTGCCGTGGCGGAAGAAATGGATGGCGGCTTCACCTATGCCTATGTGTACACTACGAACCGCGGACCGCTCAAGGTGCGCCGGGACAGGAGCACGAAAAATGACAGTAATGTGATTACCAAACTGGATTACGGCACGGAAGTGACTGTGCTCGGTACCTATGACAACGGAACGTGGACGGAGATCTCCGTCCGTAAGGAGGGCGGCCTGGTGAACGGTTATGTCATGAGCCGTTATCTCAGCTTCACTCCCCCTTCCAAGTCCACCACCAAGCCGGTTGCTTCGCCCACTCCGCTCCCTTCCGTGGCTACACTGGCATTTGACACCTTCAAGCAGGTCACACCCTATGCGGTGTATGCCAATCCCTCCCGTGTCAGCGGCTGGGTCAACCTGCGCTGGGCTCCTTCCACCGCGGTGGAAGTGGTGGAGCGCTGCCCGCTTTATTATCAGCTGGTCGTGATCAGCGAAAACAAAAGCTGGGCTCAGGCGTATGATCCTGCTACCGGCGTAGTCGGCTTTATCAGCCGCAGCTTTATCAAACCTCTTGGCTATAACGTGGTTCTCAGCACGATGGCGGATCTGCCCGAAGGGATGGAAGCGCCTGTCGTTCCCAATGCGAACTGAAGGAGGAATTGAAGATGAAAACGCTGAAAAAAATGTTAGTGCTCCTTATGTGTGCGGTGCTTGCTATGACAGGCTGTGCCTTTGCCGAAGAAGCGGAGGGAGGAACTGCCGAGGTTTCCGTGATTGATCTCAGCACCGGACTTACCGTGGAGACCGTTGTTCCCGAAGGGTATTCCTATTTTTCCTATGATCTGGGTGAAAATGTTCCTGCAGGTCTTCTGTGCTTTGTTCCCGATGATGATGCCCGCATCTATATGATGATGGATATTAATTATGATGAGGAAGTCGCCGGCATGAAGATCAACGACTTTTCCGAGGATCAGTTCAATGAGTTCCGTCAGAGCATCATTTCCAGCCTGGATATGCTGAATCCCACCATCACTGTGACGGAGACCGCTTACGGCACCAAGCTGCTCGTTTTTGATGAGAACAGCGAGAATGACGAATATGTGATCATTGCCACGCTTTATGACGGCCACTGGATTGATCTGCTCCTCTATCACGAGGATGTTTCCGTCAAGATCTCTCAGGAAGAGATCCAGGCCGGTATCGATCTGCTGAGCAGCACCTGGTTTATTTCTTACGATGACAGGCCGGAAGATCCCTTTGCAGCGGGAGATATCCTTGCCGGCGGCTGGACTTCGGCGGAGGATCAGACGGTGACCCCGGAACTGATCGAGCTGTTCGATAAGGCCTTTGAGGGCTTTGCCGGTGCTTCCTATGAGCCTCTGGCTTTCCTTGGCACTCAGGTGGTCGCAGGCATCAATTATCGTTTCCTGGTAAAGCAGACCCTGGTGACCGCGCAGCCTGTTGTGACCTATGGCTACCTGACCCTCTACCGTGACCTGGAAGGCAATGTTACCTTCAATGATTTTGTTCCTGTGAACGTAAATGACCTTCTTTTCTGAAAAATACACAGGCATAACAGGCCGGACCGTGTGTCCGGCCTGTTTATGAAAGGATCAAAAATGATCTATGTTTTGTCCCTTACCCCCTGTGAGGACCGTACCTGCCGGTGTGACCATTTTGATCCAGACAGGACTAACCGTGTGATCCCGGTAAGGCGCGATATTGGCGGAAAGGGAGTCAACTGCGCGGGAACGCTGCTGGCTCTTGGTGAAAAGGTGACCCTGGCGGGAGCGGATTTTGAGGGAAGGATCACCGGAGCCTTCCGGGAAAAGCTGCCTCTTCTGCTGATGGAAACGGGTCTGCCTCTTCGGTGCAATCTGAAGATCTTTGACCGGAGTCGGAGCAAAACCGTGGAAGTGAATGAGCCAGCCCCGCCTCTTGGAAAAGAGCTTCTCTCGGCTATCCGGGAGCGGCTCTGCGAGAAGCTGTGCCCTGGGGACACGCTGGTCCTTTGCGGCAGTCTTCCCATGGAGGCCGACCCCGGAACCTATGCCGACTTCTGCTCTTCCGCCCGGGCAAAAGGGGCTCTGGTGGCAGCGGACTGCAGCGGGGAGGCGCTTTTTCGGGTGGTGGATCAGGCGCCCGAGCTGATCAAACCCAACCGGGAGGAGTTTTTCTCACTGATAAAAACGCTTTATGGCTGCGAACCGGGATCAGACCGGAAAAGCCTGGAAGATGCCGGAAAACGGCTTTGCCGGGAGAAGGGTATCGGACGGATCCTCCTGTCGCTTGGCAGAGACGGCGCGATGCTGCTTACCGGAAAAGACAGCTTTTTCTGTGCCGCGCCGCCGGTGTGCGTAAGAGGCGATATCGGCGCGGGGGACGCGATGACGGCCACTGCGGTGCTTTGTCTGAACCGCGGAGACAGCGGCCTTACGCTTCTGCGTATGGCTTCGGCTGCCGCCGGAGCGGTTCTGGAAAAAGAGGGGACCCAGCCTCCCGACAGGGAAGAGATCAGGAGGATCCTTGCCCGGATGCCGGAGGAATAGGGGACCGACAGCAAATGTTTACAAAGACGGCTGTTGCAAATTGTGCTGTACGGTGGCATAATACAGGCAAACGGGATCAAACCACATGAAAGGAGCCAGGAATATGGCGGATATCAATGACATCAAAAAGGAGATCACTTCCTGCAGGGATCTTACTTCCGGTTTTCTGAGCAGTGACATTGAGAAGAACCGGTTTCTTTCTTTGCTTTCTTATATCGGCATCCTGATCGTGTTTCCCTTCTTTATGGCAAAAGGTTCAAAGTATGTCCGCTTCCATATGAATCAGGGTCTTACGCTGCTGCTGGCGGAGGCTGCGGTATGGATTGTCAAGAAGCTGCTGGGCGGCATTCCCGTGCTGGGTCTGATCATCCGCATCGCATGCGGTCTTGTTGGGATCATCCTGTTCGTGTTGGCTGTGCTGGGGATCTATAACTGTGTGAACGGCAGGGCCAGGGAACTGCCTTTTGTGAGAAGGATCTCTCTGCTCAAGTAAGAAAAAAAGCGGGATTGCGGTTTTGATGAAATGAAGCTCCGTTACCGCGGAAAAAGCAGGCGCTGCCGGCATCAGCTTTGCCGGCAGGGGCGTTTGTGTTTTTCCGTGACAGCGGGGCTTCGTTTGTTTTTTGTTTCAGCAGGAACGCACCTGTCCCCGGCAGGACCGTGTGTGTTTGGGATAAAGGAAAGAGTCAATCCGGCTGTTTGGAAGGGCAGGAGAGCGGCAATTGACCGTGCAGGGTGACTTCACCGCAGAGGATCTCTTTTTCTTCGCCGTCCGGAAGGCTCACGATCAGCCCGTACCGGCTGCTTATGCCAAGTACCCGGGCAGGGCTTCCGTCCGGAAGTGTAACCGTGTGCCCGGTGAGGAACATCCTTTCACGGTAATAGGGCAGGGCTTCCTGCGGGTGCTTCAGAAAATGGTCAAGGCAGGAAAGCACTCTTTGGGCGGTGGGCAGGGCTTCCATTCCATTGTCCAGTGCCCCTGCAAGCTGTTTTACCGGTTCCGGAAAACCGCCTGGCGGGGTGCTCAGATTAAGCCCGATGCCGCATACGACGCCGCCTTCCGCCTTTTCACACAGAATGCCGCATACCTTTTTTCCTTCAAGGTAAATATCGTTCACCCATTTGATATTGGGCCTGAGACCTTCTTTTTCCAGCACCGCGCACACCGCGCAGGCACATAGAGGGGTATACATGAGGGCCTCTTCCGCATCGGATGTTTGGTAATATACACTCAGATACATCCCGCTTCCTTCCGGAGAAAAGAAATCCCGTCCCAGACGGCCGCGGCCCCGGGTCTGTTCCCCTGCCAGCACGGCCTGTCCGTTTTTCAGGGATGTTTCCCGGGCTTTTTCGATCAGATAGCGGTTGGTGCTGCCGGTTTTATCAAGCAGCCATATCGAAGGAGTGTTTTTTTCGTTCATACTTTCCTCCGGAGGTTTTTTCATCATTATTGTACCGCAACGCGTCGATTATGACAATTGATATTGCCTCGTACGGATGATAGAATGAATAAGGGGCCGCCGGAAGGATCCCTGATAAGGAGTTTTCAGATGAATATGGAACCTGTAGCCGTGATCCACACGGATTTTCCTGATAAATTCGGCATTCCGCGTCAGAGCGGGATGCTGAACAGCCTGAAAAGCACGATCACCTTTCTGGAGCCCTTCAATGCGCCGGAAGCGGTGCGGGGGCTGGAGGGGTACAGCCATCTGTGGCTGATATGGCTGTTTGACCGGAATGAGAATGCTGCCAGACCTCATCTTACTGTGCGGCCGCCGCGCCTTGGCGGAAACACCCGTATGGGGGTGTTTGCCACCCGTTCCCCTTTTCGCCCCAACCCGATCGGGCTGAGCTGTGTGTGCTTGGAGAGGATCGGGACCGACTCTTCCGGTCATACGGTGCTTACGGTGACCGGAGCAGATCTGTGTGACGGCACGCCCATTCTGGATATCAAGCCTTACATTCCCTACACCGACAGCCATCCGGAGGCGCTTTCCGGTTTCAGCGTGGATGAGGAAGGGCATGTGCTGCGTGTTGCTTGCGCAGAAGAAATGCTTTCCATTATCCCGGCGGAAAAACGGGAAGGACTGCTGCGGCTTCTGTCACTGGATCCCAGGCCTGCCTATCAGAAGGATGGGCGGGAGTATGGGGTGTCTTTTTCCGGCTTCAACGTGCGTTTTTCAGTGGAGAAGGAGTGCCTCACAGTGCGTGAGATCCTGCTCGTGGAGCGATAAGCGGGCCCCCTGGAAGCGTGAAAGCGCAGCAAAAGGGTTTTGATCCCATAAATGTAAAAAAATCATTGACTTTGTAATAAAAATGTAATACAATGGTCGGGACGTACGGCCATGCTATTTTGGCAACCCTGAATGATGTCTTTCTGTCCGTGGAGACGGTGTTCCGATATTTCGGCGATCATGTCCGGAGAGGTGTGTAAACATGAAAAATGTCAAGTACGGTAAAGTGATCCGGCTGCTGGCCCTGACGGCGGCATTTATTCTGGCAATGACCCTGCTGCCCGATATGACAGGTCAGGATGCTGCGCAGGCAGCTGAAAAGATCTGGGGAAAGGTGAAAGGAAATGATGTCCATTTCCGTAAACAGGCGGGCAGAGAGTACGACGCCTGGTGTGTCCTTCCCAATGGATGGATTCTGGAATGGACGGACATGGTGAGGAACAGTAAGAATGAGGACTGGTATAAGGTGAAGGGCAACATTCCTGGTCACCTTGGCAACACCTACATTGGCTTTATCCGCAGCGACTATTTTACTCCCTTGTCGGAGGAGGAAGCGGATGCATGGGAAAGCTATCCCGTGCAGGTCGGCTGCACGCCTACGCCGGCTCCGAAGGTCGACAGCAATTATGCCGTCACTGTTGCCGACAGCGTGCGTGTGCGGGAATATGTTCCCGACGGCACGGTCAGAACGGTCCTTAAGACGGATACCCTGGTGGAGATCCTTTCCCGCCCGTCCGGCAACACGGCGAACGATTGGTATTTCATCCGCTATAACGATCTGACCGGTTATGTGAATGCGCCGCTGCTCAAGGTGCTTACGGTCGAAGAACTGGAGAAGCGGGGAGCGACTGCCACCCCTGTGCCCGGTGTGACCCCCACTCCCTATAATCCTCCCATCAGTGATGACTATGACGGCTATTGCCGTCTTAGGGCGGATCAGGTGCATTTCCGTAAGACCCCCAACGGCAATGTGATCACCACGTTGCCCCAGAACACGGTGTTCCCCTATAAGGGCACCGGCACCCGCGGAAGCGACGGTTATATCTGGTTTAACGTGATGTACAGCGGTCAAATGGGCTATATTCGCTCCGATATGCTCACGTTCCTGGATGAAAGAGGCAATCCCACCGCTCAGCCCACCTCTTCCGTGATCGTGACTCCCACTCCCGTTCCCACCGCGGTGCCCGCGACCGGCCAGTATATGAAACTGACTGCCGGCGGCGTCAATTACCGTGTCGTTCCGGATGGGACTATTCTGGGCCGTCTCAACAAGGGGACCATCGTGCCCTTCTTCGGCACGGATGATTCCGGTAAGTGGGCGCTGGTTTACAGCGATACCTACGGCTTTGGTTATATCAGCACGCAGTACTGCTATCTGTGCGATGCCTCCGGAAACAAGGTGACGCCCACAGTGGCTCCCGTGACACCTACTCCCACCCCCTCAGACAAGGTGATCGGGTATGTGGCTACCAGCGTGAGCAGCGTGAACCTGCGTTCCTCCAACAGCACCGATGCCAGTGTGCGCAAGCAGCTTGCGAAAAACACGGTGACGGAGCAGATGGGCAGCCCATTGCCCGATGCCAAGGGGACGAATTACATCTGGTATCCTGTGCGCACCCTGGATGGAACGTATGGCTATCTTCGCAGCGACTGTGCCTACAGCCTGGCTGACTGGCAGGTGGAGTATTACCGTTCCACCGGAAAGCTTGCGACGCCCACCCCCGCGCCTACAGGCACGCCTACCACATCCTGTCCCTGGTATATGGTGACCGGAAATAATGTAAACGTTCGGTCCTCTTCCTCCACAACATCCACTGCGATCGGAAAAGTGAATGCCGGACAGGTGTTTAAGAAGGTTTCCTCCACGAAGGTGAGCGGTTATCTGTGGATCCGCTTGCAGTATACCACATCAACCACCGGTTATATTCGCAGCGATCTGCTGCATCAGATGACCTGGGAAGAATATTATGCCTGGTCCGGCGGTAAAACGACGCCCACTCCCACCTATGTGCCCGGGCCTACGGGCACGCAGCCGATCACCACGCCCTCTGTCACCTCCAATGTGGGCAGTGACCTGAGCGACATGGCGTTCTGTACCGGCAGCGGGGTCAACATCCGTGAAGACGCGGGCATCGGTTTCCGCTCCGTGGGCACGGTCTACACCAAGAACAGCCGTATGACGTATCTGTTCTCCAGCAAGAAGGGCAGCGACGGCGACACGTGGTATTATATGCAGTATGGCACGGTCATTGGCTGGATGAGCGGAAAATACTGCAAGATCTACACCAACCGCCAGAAGACCGCTTATCTGCAGACCGGCAATGCCGATGCCAAGCCGGAGGCCAGCTACACGACGCTCAGTCTGGGCAGCACCGGCAATGCTGTGACGGTGCTGCAGAAGGAACTGGTGTATCAGGGCTATCTGGCTGAGAGTCAGGTGAACGGCCAGTATCTGAGCACCACGGTGGCGGCAGTGAAGGCTTTCCAGCAGGCGAATGGCGGCCTGGTAACGGACGGTGTGGCCGGCACGGATACACAGCATGCGCTGTTCAAAACAGTGCCGGTGGGCACTTATGAGTCCGGAACCGTGGTACCGGATCTGCAGCCTGTGGAATATTCTGATTGGAATACCGGAATCATCCAGTCCGTCTGGCCAAGAGATGAAATCGCCATCATCACCTATGCAAAACCCGATGCGCAGGGACACTACCTTTCCTACAAGGCGAAGCGCTGGGCCGGCGGCGAGCATGCTGACGTGGAGCCGCTGACTGCAGCCGACACCGCGGTGATGTGCCGCATTTACAATGTGGACAAAGCTCAGACGATCAAGGAACTGAACCTGTACCAGCGTTATCCTATCTGGGTGACGGTCGGAGGACACACCTTTGCCGCTTCCATGTACGGGGTGCCGCACAATTATCCCGAGGGCGATACCATTCCGGATAATGAATTTTCCGGCCAGTTCTGTGTGCACTTTACCAACAGCCGTATTCACGGTGACAAGCTCAGCGACCGTGTAGTGGATGCCAATCATCAGGCAGCGATCAAGTATGCATATGAGCATTCCATCAGCGGCAACAAATAAGAAACAGGAACCGATCCCGCGGGGGCTTCTCCGCGGGATCTTTTTTCCGGGAGAGGGAAAGGAGAAAATAGAAATGCGAATAAACAGGAAAGATGTTCAAACGATTTTTCTGCTGGCGGTTCTTTTCATGTGTATTGGCATGAGCATGGCAAAAGCTGCAGGAGAAGGAAATTTGATCCTGGTAAACCGGGAGCATCCGCTTCCTGAGGAATATGAGCCGCTTGAACTGGTGATGCTGGAAACGGAGATCCCGGAGGGACTGTGCGGCTATGAGCATGAAGGCATCCGGGGAACGCGCGAGGCGGTGAAGGCCTGGGTGCGTTTGCTCTGCGCGGCGCGTGAGGACGGGCTTACCCGTTTCTGCTTTTCAGAGGGATACCGCACCCGGGAGGAGCAGCAGCTGCTGTGGGATGAAGCGGTGGAGAGCTACAGAAAAAACTATGATATGACATTGGAACGCGCGGAGGAGGCAGCGGCGATGACCGTGGCCCTGCCCGGAGAAAGCGAACACCATACCGGCCTGGCTTTTGATATCACCGTGCCGGGAGAATATTTCGGAGATACCGCGGAATATTCCTGGATGCGCCGGCATTGTGCTGAGTTTGGCTTTATCCAGCGCTATACGGAGGAAAAATACGAGGAGACCGGCTACGAAGAGGAGGAATGGCATTATCGCTATGTGGGCGTTGAAAACGCGCTGTTCATGACGGAAAACGATCTGTGCCTGGAGGAATATTTCGCATTGTATGCCGGAGAGTAAACTTGACATTGCTGACAGATAAGGCTATGATGAGGGCCGTGAAGGGATGCTGCGCCGGATAAGTGCGCCGCCCTTAGGAAAGGAAATGTGAAATGAAAAAACGGTATGGAACTGTAGCCGCACTGCTTTGCGTGCTGCTGATGATGAACTGTGCCCTGTGCTGTGCTGAGGAGATCGTTCCCTCCGATGATATGGCGTTTTCGGTGAATGGAAAGGTATTTACCCGGCAGGAGTATCTGGAAAAGGTCTCTCTCCGCGCCTATGATATGAGCTATGCCGCATATCTGACCACGGGGTCAGAACAGAATGTAACACCGTCCCAGGCGGGTTACGATGTGGCGTATGACATGATCACTGAGGAGATTTATGCCGAAAAGATCGCCGAGATGGGGTTGGACATGCTTACGGAGGAGGAAGAGGCTGCTGTTCATGAACAGGGAGCAAACACCTATTCCCAGTTTAATTCCTATGCGATGTTCTATTATCAGGTGCCTGTCAGTGTGCTGGCCTATGTGTATACCGGCAGGGATCTGCAGTCGGAAGAGGATTTTGTGAATGAGAGTATCCGCTCAGAGAAGACTTCCCGGCTGTTTGAAGCGCTTACAGCGGATGTTAAATTGGAAGAGAGCGATGGTGAACTGCTTGAAAACACCCTGAATTCCCTGATCGATGCGGATAAGCAAAGCTATGCCGGGGCAGCCGCTTTTGTTTCTGCCTATAATAACGGCAGTGTGGGCGAGGTGTTTTATGCTCCCGAGGGAGTACGTTATGTAAAGCACGTTCTTTTGCAGTTCAGCGACGAAGAGAAAACCGCGATCAGCGAGGCGAAAAAAGCGGTGTCTGCTGCCGAGGGAGAAGAAGCGGCGGCACAGGCGCAGGCGGACCTGGATTCCATCCTGAGCAACGCCTGGGAGCGGATGCGTCCTCTGGCGGATGAGATCGTTTCAAGAGCCCGTGCGGGGGAAGATTTTGATCAGCTGATCGCGGAATACGGGGAAGATCCCGGTATGACGCGGGAGCCCTTCAGTGCGACGGGATATGCGCTTTGTGCCGACTACACCGGCTTTGATCCCGTTTTCCTGAATGCTGCGATGGCGCTGGAAAAACCCGGTGAGGTTGCCGAGCCTGCTGCAAGCGACCTGTATGGCTTCTATATCATCCGCTATATGAGCGATGAAGTAAGCGGTGAGCGGACACTGGAGGATGTGCGCGAAGCGGTTGAGAAAAAGGCGCTGGAGACCAAGAAAAATGATCTGCTTACCCGTATTGTGAACACCTGGCTGGAAGAAGCAGATATCCGTCTGGGCGCCGGGTTCTTCTTCAACTGAAAAATCGTTAAAAGCCGGAGAGCCGCAGGGTTCCCCGGCTTTTTCACGTGTGCCGGGCATGGCACAATTCTAGCGGGTGAAAGTCCCGCCACGGGTATTTACCGCCAAGTGTAGCGAACCGCAAGCTGCTACCAGTAATGGCAGGAGGGGAGGAAGCGGCGTAGCAAAGCCGAGGAGCCTACGAAC
>JAZLIA010000026.1:0-24487 GCA_045617125.1 Clostridia bacterium
GTGGACCTTTCAACCTCCGCAATCCGGCTTCCTTCAGATTCCGCCTCACGACGGACACCCTTGCCTTTGGCTAACGGTTCCTGCTACCGAGTCCGTAGTGGACTTTCACCACCAAGTTGTCGCCCATGCCGGGCGCACCAGGAAAACAGGGAGGACTGACAAAGGCCCTCCCTGTTTTTTCCTGCGTCCGGTTATAATTCTGCTTTTTTGCCTGTCAGGATCATTTGTTGTTTACTTTGACTCAGGCTTCGATCATGAAGGCCCGGTAGGCTTTTACTGCTTCGTACAGGTCGGCTTTACTGATGATCTCGAAGGGAGCGTGCATGCTGAGCACGGGAACGCCGCTGTCCACCACTTCCATGCCGTAGAGGGCGCAGATGTAGGCGATGGTCCCGCCGCCGCCGACATCCACTTTGCCAAGCTCAGCCGTCTGCCAGGTGACACGGTTATCATCCATGATGCGGCGGATCTTGCCCAGGAATTCAGCATTGGCGTCGTTGCTGCCGCTCTTTCCGCGGCTGCCGGTGAATTTGTTGTAGCATACGCCGTATCCCAGCAAGGCGGCATTTTTCTTTTCGAAGGCGCCTCCATAGAGAGGATCAAAGCCCGCGCTCACATCGCAGGAGAGCATACGGCAGTTATTCAGAGCACGGCGAAGGATCAGCTCGCTGTAAGATGGGTAGGTGAGGTTGATCAGCTCAGCCATCGCGTTTTCAAAATAATGCGCACGCATGCCGGTAGCGCCGACGCTGCCGATCTCCTCCTTATCGCTCATCAGGCAGCAGCAGGTGTAGGCGGGAATATCCTGAATGGAAAACAGAGCGTCCATGGATGCATAGGCACATACGCGATCGTCATGGCCATAGCCCAGAAGCATGCTTCTGTCGAGTCCCAGCTCACGGGTCTTTCCGGCAGGAACGGCCTCGATTTCCGCGGAGAGCATGTCTTTTTCTTCAATGCCGTATTTGTCCTGAAGGATCCCGAGAACATTCATAAGAACAGCATTTTTTTCTTCTCCCGCCAGCGGCTTTCCGCCCAGGAGGATATCCAGGCCTTCCCCTTCGATCACTTCACTGGCTTTTTTGCTCATCTGATCCGCCGAGAGGTGAATGAGCAGATCGGAAATGCAGAAAACGGGATCCATGTCATCTTCGCCGATCACCAGATTGATCTTTGTTCCATCCTTCTTGACTACTACGCCATGCAGGGCCAGGGGACGGGCGACCCACTGATATTTTTTGATACCGCCGTAATAATGCGTGTCGGCATAGGCAAAGTCGTTATCCTCATAGAAAGGATTCTGTTTGATATCGATTCGGGGGCTGTCGATGTGGGAGCCCACGATGTTGATGCCGTCTTCCAGGGGATGAGAGCCGATCAGGAAAAGCATGATCGCCTTATCCATACATACGGAATAGATCTTGTCACCGGGCTGCAGCTTCCGGTTTTCGCGGATCGCATCGGCCAAATCGGTATAGCCCTGAGCTTTGGCGGCTTCAATGGTTGCGGATACGCATTCCCGTTCCGTTTTTCCCGCATTCAGGAAAGCACAGTAGTTCCGGGATACTTTTTCCAGTTTCTCAGTTTCGGCGGCGTCATAGGTCTTCCAGGCGTTTGTACGTTCCATACTGTTATCTCCTTTTGATCATGATTTTTCAGTATACGATGTTCCACAGGAAAAGACCATGGGGTGGGGCGGTGAAGCCTGCAGCAGAACGGTTTTTGCTTTCAAGGATCCAGGGCATCTCTTCCGGCTCTCTTTTTCCGGTGCCGACCTCCAGCAGGGTGCCCGTGAGGATCCGCACCATGTTGTAGAGAAAACCGCCGCCTGTGAAAATGAGACGCAGCTCATTTCCTTCTTTTTCCAGCCGGATCTCCCTTACGGTGCGCACTGTGCTCTTTTTCATGTGAGCTGCGGAAGTGAAAGCACGATAATCATGTGTTCCTGTAAGATAAGCTGCTGCTGATATCATTTTATCAGTATCCAGCGGCTCTGTAAAGGTGAAACGGTATTTTCTTTCAAAAACATCCGGCTGATTCCCGGTCCAGATCCTGTAAACATAGGTTTTTTCCTGACAGCTCAGCCGTGCGTGAAACCGGGGTGGGGCGAGCTGAAGATCGGTGCAGCCGATATCCTCCGGAAGATATCGGTTCAGGCTGGTCTTTAGTTCGCTGCAGCCAAGATCCGTTTCCGCCCGGAAGGAGCATACCTGCATGCGGGCATGTACCCCCGCATCGGTGCGTCCGCAGCCGTTTACTTCGACCGTTTGCGAGAGAAGTCGGGAAAGCGTGCTTTCCAGTTTTTCCTGCAGGGTGTCGGGCGTATTTCCCTGCTTTTGCCAGCCACGGTATCGGGTTCCGTCATAGCAGAGCGTCATTTTGAAAGTGGGCATCATTTTTCTCCTGAATGAAAATTCTCGATGACAGCATTATATCACCCATGGGACGGCTTTGGAAGCGGATTGACACCAAATCCGGAAACGGGGTATAATCAATGCAGCTTTTCATGTTCGGGCGCGGAGCACTCTGGTGCGGGGGATACCTTCAAGGCGGGATGTGTGTATGCTCTTTTGCACGGAATGACGGATGAAGAGACGGCGCGATTCGCAGCCGCCTGTTCCGCAGTGGCAATGCCCCATTTTCCCCTGCCGCTTTCTCCGCCCCGGCTGGAGGAAGCGAAAAGTATTGGAATAGGGAACCGGCTGAGGTTACAGAAAGGAAGGATATGAGACTTTTTACGGAAAGACTGTTGATCTGTGATTTTACTCCTGATATGGCCCGGGATGTGTATCTGAATTCCCAGGATGAAGAAAACCGGCGCTTTGTGCCGGATGAGGTGTGGGAAAGCGAAGAGGAAGCGAGGGAGACCCTGAATTTTCTGATCAGCTGTTATCAGGGGAAAGAAGGCCCCTTTGTGCATCCTGTGTTTACCCGGGAAGGAAATAGAAACATTGGCTATGTGCAATTGTGCCCGGTGGAAGATGGCTGGGAGATCGGTTATCATATTGCTAAGGACTTTCGGGGGCAGGGCTATGCCACAGAGGCAGCCAGAGCGTTTCTGAACTACGAAGTGCGGGAAAGAAAGCTGAGCCGGGTGTGGGGGATCTGCGTTCGGGAAAACATTGCGTCTGTGCATGTAATGGAAAAGCTGGGATTTGAACCGGTGTTTGAGGGAAACGGGGAATATCAGGGTGAAATAAGACCGATCATCCAAAGGCTGTGGCATGCGGATCCCGATGCGGAACCGGTAAAGCAATGAACAGGGAGGAATAACAGATGGCAAACCTGAATATCGAGTTTTATTCCAATTGTCTGTGCCGGCCGGTGCAGTTCAAAATGTTGATCCCCAACGATTTCAGCGACAGCTGGCAGCCGGAACAAAAACGGAAGGGGAAGCGGATGAAGACCCTGTTCCTTCTTCACGGCTATTCCGGTTCAGCGGGCAACTGGATGCCGGAATATATGACAGCCCTTTACAATTTCTGCATCGTGATGCCGAGCGGAGAGAACAGTTTTTGGGTGGACGGGATCTCTACCGGGCACCGCTTCGGTACTTTTCTGGCGGTGGAACTGGTGGATTACGTGCGAAGCACCTTCCATCTGGCGATGAATGCGGAGGAAACCTATATCATGGGTCTTTCGATGGGCGGGTATGGCGCGCTGCATACAGCCTTGCTTTATCCCGACCGGTTTTCGAAGGCAGCAGGGCTTTCCTCTGCGCTGATCCTGGAAAAGGTGTCAAAAATGAAGCCCGGCGATCCTGACAGCCACGCCAATTATGAATATTATCGGGAATGCTTCGGCAACACGGAAAAGGTACTGGAAAGCGATCATAACCCTGAGGTGCTGGTGGACAGGATCCTGAAAAACGGCGGAAGGATGCCGGAGATCCTGATGGCCTGCGGCACGGAGGATTTTCTGCTGGAAAACAACCGCGTATTTCATCGCTTTCTGGAAACGCGTGGGGTAAAACATGTGTATATGGAATCACCGGGCACTCATGACATGAAGTTCTGGCAGGAATATGCCTGCAGATTTGGCGAAATGATGTTTGACGCGGAAGAATGATGGGGACGGGGAATAAACACGGTTTGCTGTAGAATGCATCATGATCGGATCGCTTCTGTGATGACGGGATCGGCATGAATGTGGAGGATGAACGGGATGGGTGGACCGGAAAAACTGGAAAGAATGTACCATGAAGTGGAAAAGAGAATCGGGCTGGTTCGTTTTGACAGGATCTGGAGTGGTTTTTCACCTGCTCGCTTTGCACTCTACGACCGGGAACACTGTTATTTTGACGGACACTTTGTGGAAAAGACAGATGATTTTCTGGCAAACACCACAATCTGTTATCATGGAGAGAACATTGCGATCTGGCAGCTTGACAGCGAGGACCCGGACCCGGACAAGCTGACTGCTTCCCTGGTGCATGAAATGTTTCATGCTTTTCAGCAGAAAAACAGGGAGAAACGTTATCCTCATGAACTGAAAATGCTGCTGGAATATCGGTATGATCCCGAAGAGATCCAAATCAGGATCAGAGAAGCACAGGTGATGAAAAACATCCTTCTGGGGGGAAAACAGGCAGATTTTGGGGAACTGATGAAGCTCAGAAAGAGCCGGAAGGAAAGATTTCCTGTGCAATACGGATATGAGAGCCTTACCGAGCAGATCGAGGGCACGGCCTGCTTTGCCGAAATGTCGGCGCTTGAGAGTCTCAACAGTGAAAAAGCCGGTGAAATGCGTAAGGCATGCCTGACTGAATTAGAAAGGCCGGAATTTTATCTGCCCATGCGCGTCAGCTGCTATGATTCCGGAGCGCTGCTTCTGGAATGCGTCCGGGTGTGCACCGGAAAGAGAATGGATTGCTTTTCCGATGTGCCTTTCGCAGAAGAGATCCTGGAGGGGATCAAACCGGAAACGGTGGATCTGAAAGTGGAGGGGCATGTTTCGGAAGCGGTCGAAACATACATTTCGGATACCCGGGAGTGGATCCGCGACGTTGTGCAAAACGGGGAACAGGTGCTGGACGGCTGTTATCCTCTTGCGGGGCTCAATGTGTGGGATGCGCGCAGCGACGGCACTTTTGTGACCAGCCAGGGCTTTCTGGCCGTGATGGATGGGCAAAGGCAGCGTACCCTTGAGGGAAGCTTTGCTGTGAAACTGGATGGCCTGATGTGTGTGACCGGAGCCTGGAGGAAAAGGTGAACAGAAAATTGATACAGGTCATGTATGTGTAAATCGTTGATCTATGCTATAATAGGAGCATCATCAGAACGGAGGTTTTTCTTATGTACAGGTTTGTGGTCTGCTTACTTGCTGCAGTGATGCTGATGGCAGCTTTTCCTGCCGGCGCCGAAATGCCGATGCCCACGGAGGGGATCCAGATCCCGGAGATCACGGTTTCTACCAGCTTTGAAGTGCCTGATAATGAAGCCATGCTATTCACCCGGAACATGAAGACCGGCTGGAACCTGGGCAACACCTTTGACGCGGTGGATTATCTCAGCTGGTTCCGTGGCGGGGAAGAGAAAATGGAGACCGCGTGGGTGAATGTGATGACGACCCCGGAACTGATTTCGGCGATCCATGAGGCGGGTTTCAACACCCTGCGTTTGCCGGTGAGTTGGCGGGATCATGTGGATAAGAATGATGTGATCAGCCCGGTGTGGATCAAGCGGGTGCGCGAGGTGGCGGATTATGCCCTGGATCTGGGTATGTACGTGATCGTGAATGTGCATCATGATAATAAGGAAGGGTTCCTCTATCCTGACAGTGCCCACTATGAGCGTTCGGCGGAGTATATGGGAAGGATCTGGACGCAGATGGCAGAGGCTTTTGCGGATTGCGACGAACATCTGATCCTGGAATCCATGAATGAACCCAGGCTGGTGGGAACCAACTGGGAATGGAACATGAACCGTTATGATCCTACCTGCCGGGACGCGGCGGACTGCATCAACCGCCTGAATCAGCTTTTTGTGGATACTGTGCGTTCCAGCGGCGGGAACAACCTGACCCGTTATCTGATGGTTCCGGCTTACTGTGCAAATCCCGATTATGCCTGTTTTGATGAGTTCGTGTTGCCCACGGATACTGCTGATAACCGCATCATTGTGGAGGCCCATGCTTACACTCCCTATGATTTTGCTCTGAATACGGTTTCCAAAGCCGCAGACTTTGACCCTGAAAAGCTGAGCATGACCTCCCAGATCGGCGGTTTCATGAACAAGCTTTATCAAAAGTTTATCAGGAACGGGATCCCGGTGGTCATTGATGAATACGGTGCCCTCAACAAAGGCGGAAACCTGCAGAGCCGGGTGAATTTCGCAGCATACTACGTTGCCTCAGCAAGCACACGGGGAATGACCTGCTGCTGGTGGGACAACTGCAATTTCACCGGCAGCGGTGAACAGTTCGGCCTGATCGACCGCCGCACCTGTACCTGGGTGTATCCGGATATTGCGCTGGCGATCCGGAAGTACTGCATGTACGGAAGAGAATGAATGAGCTGAAGCATGCTGCTGCACGTTTGAAATGAATAGGACGGCCTCCTTCTGTGTCATTTTTACATGGAAGGGGGCTGGTTCCATAGAGACAGGATTGTACATTTCCTGTTCTCATTTAAAAACAGCCGAAAAAGGTGTTGAAGACAGGCTGCTTTTTGCGTAAGATAAACAGATACACGATCCTGGCCCGGGAGCTTTGCTTTGGAGGGAGGTCCTGTTGATGGAAGAAAGAGTTTTCAATTTTTCTGCCGGTCCGGCTCAGATACCTGTGGAGGTACTGGAGAGAGCACAGAGAGAGCTGATATGTTATCCCGGCGCCGGCTGCTCCGTGCTGGAAATGAGTCACCGCACAGAGGTATACCGCGGTATCCTGGAGGGGGCGGCTGACACGCTGAAGCGTCTGATGCATGTGCCGGAAGATTACGCGATCCTGTTTCTGCAGGGAGGGGCCAGTCTTCAGTTTTCAATGACTGTGATGAACCTGACTGACCGGGATGAGACTGCGGCTTATGCGGTGACCGGACACTTTGCCAATAAAGCCTTTGAGGAAGGCAAACGATGGTGCAATGCAGTAAAGGTGTCGGATTCCTCGGAGGACGGTTTTAAACGGATCCACCGGGTGGAGCAGGTGCCGGAGAAGGCCGGTTTTCTGCATATTACCGGGAACAATACGATCTATGGCACAGCTTACCGGAATATTGATGAAAAACTGCCGGAGAAGGTGCTGTCCCGGGAGGGAAAACCTTCTCTGATCCCGTTGGTGGCGGATTGGTCCAGCGCGATCCTGGGGCAGGAGATCGATGTTTCCCGGTACGGGCTTATTTATGCCGGAGCCCAGAAAAATCTGGGCCCTGCCGGACTGACCGTGGTGATCATCCGGAAGGATCTGCTGAAAAAAGAAAAGGACCCGATTGTGCCCACCATGCTGCGCTATGATATTCATGAAAAGAACGGCTCGATGTATAATACGCCGCCTACGTTTTCGATCTATCTTGCCGGGCTGATGTTTGACTGGGTGGAAAAGCAGGGCGGGGTTGCCGAAATGGAAAGACGGAACAGCAGAAAATCGGATATGCTTTATGAGATGATCGGAAATTCGAAGCTGTTTTCCAGCTGCGTCGTTCCGGAAGACCGTTCCATGATGAATGTGGTGTTCCGCCTTCCGGATGAAAAAATGACAGAGGAGTTTTTGTCTCTTGCGAAAAAGCGCGGAATGATCAGCCTGAAGGGGCATCGCCTCACCGGAGGCCTGAGGGCCAGCCTGTATAACGGTATGCCGGAAGAAGGGGTAAAAAAGCTGATCGACACCATGAAGGAATTTGAACTGTCGAGATAAGGAGGAACAGAACATGTATCAGATAAAGACCTATGATAATGTTGCTGCGGCAGGCAGGAACACTTTTGACAGCACGAAATACCGCCTTGCGGAGGATTGTCAGAATCCGGACGGGATCCTGGTCCATTCCACTCCTTTGCATGACATTTCCTTTGGAGATAAGCTGCTTTCCATTGTGCGTATCGGGGCGGGAGTCAATACCATCCCGGTGGACCGGTGCACCGAAAACGGGATCTGTGTGTTCAACTGCCCGGGCGGCAACGCCAATGCGGTGAAGGAGCTGACGATCTCGGCAATGATCATGGCAATGCGCAACGGCTTTGCTGCGATGAACTGGGTAAAAAACCTTCCGGTCGATCAGGCAGATCCCGGAAAGACTGTTGAAAAGGGCAAGGAAGTGTATCGCGGGCCGGAAATCATGGGAAAAACCATCGGCATTATCGGCCTGGGGGCCATTGGTTCCAGGATGGCCCGGGCCTGTGACGATCTGGGCATGAAGGTGCTGGGCATCGACCCATACCTGCCACATACCCGTGTGAGCGAACTGAAGGAGTATGTGGAATTTACGGATGATCTGTATGATCTGTTATCGCGCAGTGATATCGTGACTGTACATATTCCCCTGAACGATGAAACCCGGGGTTATATCAGCGAAAAAGAGATCAAGGCGATGAAGGATCAGGCATACCTCATCAATTATGCCCGGGGACCCATTGTGGAGGACGATGCTGTCTGCAATGCGCTGGAAAGCGGAAAGCTGAAAGCCTATGCCACCGATTTTCCCACAGGCAGGCAGATGAGGCTTTCATCGGTGCTGTGTACGCCGCATCTGGGAGCGGGAACACCTGAGGCGGATGAAAACTGTTCTGTGATGGCAGCCCGGCAAACCATTGATTATATCGAAAACGGGAATATTTCCAATTCCGTGAACCTTCCAAATGTATCCTTTGCCCGTGCAGAAGGAGACCGGCTGACTTTGATCCACAAGAATAAGGTGGGTATGCTGGGACTGATGACGGAAAAGGTGGCATCCTGCGGGTTGAATATTGAAAACCTGGTCAACAAGGCTCGGGGAGATGTGGCTTACACGATCCTGGATTTCAACACCGTGGTTCCGGAAAAGGTGCTGGAGGAACTGAGAAAAATCGATGGTATGATCCGGCTGCGTGTGATTCGCTGAAATTGAAAAAAGAGGGGCCCGCGGTGCATATACTGCGAGGTCCCCTTTGTTATGATCATTCTGATGTGTCTTTTAGGTCTTTCAGGATGATTTTCCAGCTTTTCCTGAGCATTTCAATATTAGAAGCGGCATTGGCCGGGCTGGTTGAAGGCAGACACACCGCAGCCATGCCGGTGCGTTTTTCCAGATATCTGCGGTAAAGGCGATATGCGGCAGCGCCGTTGCAGAAAATGTGCTCTATCTGTGAGAAGGAAAGGACCGTGTCCAGATCGTTTACTTCCACCTGGGAGATGGAGTCATCCCGGGAACCAACGATCTCACAGGAAGCGATTACATCCCAGAGAGCGATGCCGTTTCTGAGAAGCAGCGCCTTTTTTTCCGGTATCGTCCCTGGTATCCTGTTTTCTTCGAACAGCAGGGTCATCAGGGGCCAGAATCGGTTACGGGGATGGGCATAATAAAAACCCTCTTCCCGGGAACGTACCGAGGGGAAGGACCCCAGGATCAACACCCGGGAAGAGGCGTCATAGACGGGTTCGATCGGATGAATGGGCATTTTTTGCTCCGTACAGAGCGGCACCGGTATAAGCAGCGCTGCCGCATTTATTTCAGGAATCCGTTGATGATCTGTTCTTCCGCCTGGGCTTCATCCAGCCCCAAAGTCATCAGCTTGATGATCTGTTCTCCGGCAATTTTGCCGATGGCGGCTTCGTGAATGAGAGAAGCATCCAGGTCATTGGCTTCCAACTGGGGAATCGCCAGGATGCGGGCCTTATCCATAATGATGGCATCACATTCCGTGTGGCCGGTGCAGGGAGCATTGCCGCTGATGAGACTGGTGTATTTCTGATAGCTGTTGTCCCTGGCTACGGAACGGCTGACCACATCGGCTGAGGCGCCTTCCCCGTTCAAGTGCACTTCATAGGTGCTTAAGGCATGCTGCCCGCCATGGGTCATCAGCCTTTCCCGAACGACCAGACGGGCCCCCCTGTTCAGATCCGCCCGGGTGACCCGATCGGTGGAATCTACCCCCCGGATCTGCACCATTTCCATTTCCAGGGTGCTGTTTTCATCCATACGCACTTCTGTGACGGGATTCATGATCCTTTTTCCCAAACCGTCTCCCTCGCCGTAATGCTTTTCCACATAACGGACACGGGCACCTTTGGCAATGAAGAAACGATGGATGCCGTCATGGCGGCTGTCCTGTGTGCCGCAATTATGGATACCGCAGCCGGCTACGATGACCACGTCGCTGTTTTCTCCAACGTAAAAATCGTTGTGTACCACTTCGCTCAGTCCGCTCTCGCTGAGAACCACGGGAATGTGTACGCTCTCATTGCGGGTGTTCGGTTTGATGAACACGTTGATCCCTTTCCCGTCCTCCCGGGTCACGATGTCGATATTGGCAGTGACGGCACGGGCAGAGCTTGTTCCGTTCACCCGGATATTATAGGCTCCTTCCGGAACGGTGTGCAGGTCGGCTACTTCTTCCAGAATGCGCTGTTCAATTCTGTCAATCATGTTTTCTCTCCTTCAGCTCCAGCTTGTCACAGCCGCTGACAGCGGCTGAGGTGCCCAGCAGAGTGGGAAGGATCACCTCCGGGGTGCCCCTGCGCAGGATCTTCCCTTCAGCGATCACGATGATCTCATCGGCGATGGAAAGGATCCGTTCCTGATGAGAAATGACCAGGATCGTTCTTTGTTCGTCCTTTTCCTGCATTTTTTCAAACACGCGGATCAGGTTCTGGAAACTCCACAGATCGATTCCGGCTTCCGGTTCATCAAACAGGGCCAGACGGGCGCCCCTGGCCAGAACTGTGGCGATCTCAATGCGTTTGAGTTCGCCTCCGGAGAGGGAGGCGTTGACTTCCCGGTCAATATAATCGCGGGCGCACAGCCCAACCTCGGAAAGGTAGGTGCAGGCTTCGGCGGTGCTCAATTCTTTCCCGGAAGCGATGCGGATGAGATCCCGTACGCAGATGCCTTTGAAGCGTACAGGCTGCTGGAAGGCATAACCGATCCCCATTCGGGCACGCTCGGTGACCGTAAGGGAGGTGATATCCTGTCCGTCCAGGAAAATCTGACCGGATGTCGGCACTGCGATGCCGGCGATCAACCGGGCGATGGTGGATTTTCCGCCGCCGTTAGGGCCGGTGATCACGATGAAGCGCCCATTTTCGACCCGGAAGGAGAGGTCCTGGATGATCTCCCTGCTGCCCTGTTCGTCAGAAACGTCATAAGTAATATTTTTCAGTTCAAGCATAACTGCTCCTTTGATCGAATGATAGCGGAAGAACAGAGAAATTCTTCCTTTATCATATTAGGCTTTTGTAGGAATATTGTCAAACCATATTCGGGATCCTGAATGCAAAAGACGGGTTTATTCGCTCTTTCGCATCCGGGGCTCGTTTGGAAAAAAGTTTTTCAATTCTTTTTCTGTAAAATTCTGTTCTGCCATTTCCTTCAGAACAGGACCAAAGTAGTACCAAACCTCTTCATCTGTGAGTTTCAAGGCTTTCTGAAGAAGAAAAACACTGACCGCGGGACGGCGGCGGGCATGATTCTTGATTGCATTCACATTCTGCCGCCAGGAATTCATCGTCAGGTTTTTCCAGCGGGCGATATGTCTTGGAAGCAGCATTTCAAGCGTGTTTTCCCATTCCAGAAAGTGCGTCTCCGCTTTGTCCCACAGGAAACACTCTTCAAGAAGACGGGCATAGACGGTAAGGAAACGATTCCGCATCTCGGGAACATTCAGCAGGGCGTTGAGAGGCTCGTGACGGAAGCCCTGATATTTTCCTTTGACAGGGCGGATATAGTAGCCGATGGGATCGGTGTTCCATTCATCATTATTGAAGCCGGCTTCCACGTCAAAAAGCAGATATTTCCATTTCCCGCCGGGCACCCTGTACATACGCACGTTGGTAAAGTCGCCGTTTCCGATGATGATCTCAAAGGCGGCATGAGTGAACAGACTGTCCACATCCAATCGGTCCGTGACATAGTGAAGCTGTTCCGGATCGTTCAGATCGTTTGTTTTGCAAAAATCCACCAGTTCCAGCCAGTCCGTGTTGCTGCCGTTCTGTACATAAGCGTCCGAACCGCTGCGGGCCAGGATATCGATTCGGTCGATCTCCTTTTCGTCAGTAATGTGTTCCCACTGGGCCACGAAATGCTTATTGATCTTTTCGCGCAAATTGTAATGGCCCCAATATCTGCCGTTGATATACACTTCGATCGCCAGAGCATCCTGATAGATCAGGTCCTGTCCCTCTGCGAGGGAGGAGATCACAGGATCCCTGAGTCTGGTGGAAAAGGCGTCGGAATTGGCGGCTCTCAGCAGCAGAGATTTATAGCTTCCATAATCCCGGTGGGGGAAGGGATCAAAATAGAACCGGTCCGGACCATAGGCTTTACGGGCATAGAGAGCGATGGAACGCTGCTGGTTCTGACGCGCGCTGTGCCCGGCTGCAGTGAAGGTGCCCGTCTGATCGATGAGGCAGGAACCGTCTGTGTCAAAATACTCGATATGGACAGGGTATTCGAGCTCCTTTTCATAATTGGGCGTACTTCCGGTGCCTTTGACAAGGGCGCCGGTCTTTTCGTTAAAAAGGTATTTCTCATCTGTGATCAGACATATCGCGGGAACAGGATGTTCTTCACCGATCAGATAGGTAGCCCCTGCGACCGAGCTGGCAACCTTGTCTTTATTGAATGCACGAACCCGGACAACGCCGGTCTTTTTTAGCGTGATCCCGTCTGCAGGAAGCATCTTTGACTTTTCTGTTGGGGTGGAACCGTCCAACGTGTATCGCAGCACATCCCCTTTTTCTCCTGCTGCGGAGACAGTAACTGACTTTTCATAAAAACCGCCTGTCAGGGAAAGCACAGGCTCCGCTGCTCTTGAAGAATGGCCGGTGGTATTGGCCTTACCGGGAGTTGCCTCATCCAGAAAGAGCGGTTCTGTTCCTTTGGAAGGCAGGCCATAGCTTACACAGCCGTATTGCTTCGGAACATAAAGACGGGCTGCCGGTTCCAAAGCATCTTTGGGAGTGAGCGTGAGAGTGACTCCCTTCGAAGAGATCTTGAAATCGGTGTAGTAGGTGCCGTTTTTGCCTTTATCGTGGGATTCGCCGGTGCAGTAGACCAGAATATAGCCGTTGCCTTTCAGGGTCGTCCCCTCGGGGAACTGCCATTTCATCGGTTCATCCGGGTCGTTCGATAATCCCCATCCGCTCAGATCCTGCTTTTTACTGTCGGTGTTATATAGTTCCAGCCAGTCCCATGCCTCACAGGAGATATAGGTGCCGTTCATGGCCATCACTTCGCTGATGATGATGTCGGCTCCGGCAGACAGAGGAAGCAGGAGGAAAAACAGCATAAATCCGAAAAAGAACTTACAGGTATTTTTCATTGACCGATCTTTTTTCCTCCGGGTCGATATATTCGGCTTCCATTCTTTCAAATTCAACGCTTTCGATAAAATGATCGGGAAGAAAACGGGTCTGGCTGAAATTTGACCAATCCCGTTCATGCTTTTCGATCACCATTGGACGCGGCACATCCAGCCGGCGGCAGGCTTCCTGCAGAGCATCCTTCCAGTTTTCATGAGTACAGGGCTCGGTGATATCTTTCCAGATACGATTGTGCCGGATGAGACGCACCCAAATGCTCGTGTTTAACATACTTTCCTCCGAAAATTCGTTTTCGGTTCTGCCTGAATGATACAGGAAATATTTTAATTCTGCCATTGCAGGCTGTCAACAGTTACGCTTCAGCTTTCCTTCTGTCGCAAGGGTGATCCTTGTTTTTTGCATGGCTTTCCAATGGCTGTAACGGTTTTGTAATGGTTTTTTACTTTACATGGGTCACAAAATATGGTATACTATATGTCATGGTGGGGCAAATTCCGCCCACCGGGGCAGCTATTGCCAATGGAGGAATGCGCATGCAGGAGGATCTGCTCTCTCTTTTAAGGAGTCTCGCTCCCGAACAGATGGAGGAAATCGGTCGGCGTGCGCAGGTACTTACCGCTGTGGAAAACATGCAGCCGGTCGGCAGAAGAGCCCTGGCGCTGCGGCTCAATCTTCCCGAACGGGAGGTGCGGGCGATCGCGACTTCCCTGCGCAGTCAGGGACTGCTGCAGATGGATGCAGCCGGGATGCAATTGACAGGAAAAGCTGTTGCCGTGCTTCCAGGGGCCCGGGAACTGAGCCGCACTCTGTTTGGGATCACCAAGTTGGAACAGGATCTGGAAACATTGCTGCATATCCCCTCGGTTACGGTTGTGCCGGGAGATGCTGACCGGGATCCGCAGGTGCTCAGAAACGTGGGCAGGGCTGCAGCACAAAGGGTGCATCGTCTGCTGCAGAACGGGATGACGATGGCTGTTGGCGGGGGAAGGACCATGCTGGAGGTCGCCGCGGGAATGCAGCCTGCCGGTTCGATGGACGTGATGGTGGTTCCTGCGCGCGGAGGAGTCGGCTCTGACGTGGAAAGTCAGGCCAATGTTATTGCCGCAGATATCGCTGCCCGTATTGGCGGTTGCTATCGTGTGATCCATCTGCCTGATTCGCTGGATCAAGAAGCTCTGGATGAGATGCGTCGTCTGCCTGAGGTGGAAGAGGTGCTGGGACTGATGCAGCAGGCCAGGCTGGTCATCCACGGTGTTGGACGGGCGGATGAAATGGCGATGCGCAGGGGTCTTGACAGCGCAACGAGAAAATGGCTTTCCGAAAGGGGAGCGGTTGGTGAAGTCTTCGGGGATTTTTTCAACGAACAGGGGGAGACCGTTTACCAGATGAGTACGGTTTCTGTGGGGCTGGGCCGTTTTGACGCACCGCCGGATCTGGTCGCTGTAGCGGCAGGAGCCGGAAAGGCGGAGGCGATCATAGCCGCTGCCCGCCATGAGTGCCATGATTTGCTTATCACTGATGAGGGTGCCGCAGGCAGGATCTGTGACCTGCTTTCCGGTAAATAACGGATTTTGAAGCCGAATGGCTTTGAAAACATATCAACATAAAATAAAGGAGAACCTGTCATGAATAAGATGACCGTTCAGGATGTCAATGTAACCGGCAAGAAAGTGCTCGTGCGTGTAGATTTCAACGTGCCTATGAAGGATGGCAGGATCACTGATGAAAACCGTATCGTCGGCGCTCTTCCTACGATCAAATATCTGATCGAAAACAAGGCGAAGGTCGTCCTGTGCAGCCATATGGGCCGTCCCAAGGGCGAGTTCAACATGACCTACTCTCTGCAGCCCGTGGCAGTTCGCCTTTCTGCGCTGCTTGGTCAGGAAGTGAAGATGGCGAAGGACGTGATCGGTGAGGATGCCGAAAAGGTCGTTGCTTCTCTGAAGGATGGCGAGGTCGCTCTGCTTGAAAATCTGCGCTTCCATAAAGAAGAAGAAAAGAATGATCCCGAATTTGCCAAGAAGCTGGCCTCTTTCGGGGAGATCTTTGTGAACGATGCCTTTGGAACCGCTCACCGCGCTCATGCGTCCACGGAAGGCGTTACCCATTATCTGCCTGCTGTGGCCGGATTTTTGATCGAGAAAGAGCTTCGTATCATGGGCGGCGCACTGGAAAATCCCCAGCATCCCTTCCTTGCGATCCTCGGCGGCGCCAAGGTCAGCGACAAGATCGGTGTGATCAACAATCTGCTTGAAAAGGTGGACGTGCTTATTATCGGCGGCGGTATGGCATATACCTTCCAGAAGGCTATGGGCGGCAACATCGGAAACAGCCTGTGCGAAGATGACAAAATGGATCTGGCCAAGGAACTGCTTGCCCGTGCCGCTTACAAGGGAAAGAGGATCGTGCTGCCCGTGGACAATGAAGCTGGCAACCAGTTCTCCAATGACTGCCTGCACATTACCGTGCATTCCCAGGAGATCCCGGATGGCTTTGAGGGGATGGATATCGGTCCGGTGACCCGTCAGCTGTTTGTAAATGAAGTGAACCGTGCTCACACCATCATCTGGAATGGTCCTATGGGCGTTTCCGAGTTCCCTGTGTTTGCTACCGGTACCCGCGCCGTGGCGGAAGCTGTGGCAAACAACCCGGGTATCACCATTATCGGCGGCGGAGACAGCGCGGCTGCGATCACCAACCTGGGCTTTGCCGATAAGGTGACCCATGTGTCCACCGGCGGCGGTGCTTCTCTGGAATTCCTGGAAGGCAAGGAGTTGCCCGGTATCGCCGCACTGAACGACAAGGATTGATGATTTGCTTTTTACAGCACCGGAATGCGATCTGAATTTTCCGTGTCCGACGGGACCGGCTGAACCGGCCGGTCCCGCCAGTATTATTTAAAAAGAGGTAAAGATGATGCGTACACCTATTATTGCCGGCAACTGGAAAATGAATAAGACTCCTTCTGAGGCGGAAAAACTGATCAGTGAACTGAAACCGCTCGTAAAGGAAGCGAATGCGACTGTGGTGGTTTGTGTGCCTGCCGTGGATATTCCTGCCGTGAAAAAGGCTGTGAGCGGGTCCAAGATCCGTGTGGGTGCTCAGAATGTGCATTTCAAGGCATCAGGAGCCTATACCGGGGAGCTTTCTGCCGCGATGCTGAAGGAACTGGGTGTGGATTATGTGATCATCGGTCACAGTGAGCGCCGTCAGTATTTCGGAGAAACTGACGAGACGGTCAATCTCCGTGTTCGTGCCGCTGTGGAAGCGGGGCTGATCCCCATCATCTGCGTAGGTGAAAAGAAGGAACAGCGTGAATCGGGCTATACGGATGCGCTGGTGGAATATCAGACCCTGATCGCTCTCACTGGACTTACCGAGAATGAAGTGAAAAAGGTCGTAATCGCCTATGAACCCGTTTGGGCGATCGGAACCGGTCTTACGGCTACAGACGAGCAGGCAAATGAGACCATCGGCGTCATCCGCAAGGCGATCGAGCGTAAATACGGAAAGCGCATTGCCAATGCAGTGCGGATCCAGTATGGCGGATCGATGAATCCCAAGAACGTGAAGGGGCTGATGGCGCAAAGTGAGATCGACGGCGGCTTGATCGGCGGCGCGTCCCTTAAGGCACCCGATTTTGCCCAGGTCGTAAATTTCGACAAATAAGGCGTACAAGTGGAATTGAACACTGGAAAACATTAAACATATGTTAAATCGTTCTGTTTCAGTAATTTTTTCATTGACAAATGGCTTGAAATATATATAATATTCAATTGTATACCGGTTCAGTTACATGGGCATACCCTTGCGGCATACAGACAGCCTGATGGAATGTGTTATTGCGGAGGGTTCTGAGGTGCAGAATCACGGTCATTCTTCCCGGCATCATCACATGGCCAGGAAAAAGCGAGTGCTTATTATAGTGGCAGCGGTTTTCTGGGTGCTGCTTCTTGCGGCTGTCGCTGTCCTTCCCGGCAAGCTGGGCACTTCACAGGAAGAGGCCGTTGAACGGGTCGGTCGCGGTGCGGAGCTGTTTGATAACGCCATGCGTTATCAGGATGGGGATGAAACCTATGTTTACCGCGAGAATGATCTGACCACTGTGCTTCTGATCGGTGTCGACCGCCCGGAAATGAACAAGGAAGCGGCACTGACCTACCGGAATGGCTCGCAGGCGGATTTTCTGGTGCTGCTCGTGATCGACCGTGTCCAGAAGAAGGTTACCCCGATACAGATCGACCGTGACACCATGACAAAGGTGGATGTGTACGGAGTGTTCGGGAATCCTGCCGGAAGCCGTGTGATGCAATTGTGTCTGGCTCAGGGGTTTGGCCGTTCGGCTGAGGAAAACTGCAGGAACACGATGGCGGCTGTGAGCAATCTGATGCTGGGGATCCCTGTTGACCATTATTTCGCTTATGATTTCCAGTCGATTGGGATCATGAATGATCTTCTTGGCGGCGTTCCGGTTACGATCGAGGATGATCTTTCCAATCTGGATCCTGCGATGGTCAAAGGGGCAAAGATCACTTTGATGGGTTCTCAGGCTGAGACCTTTGTGCGTGCGCGTATGAGTGTCGGGAACGGTACGAATGCGGAGCGTATGATAAGGCAGCGGGTCTATATGGACAGTGCGCTGAATCGTCTGAGGATGCTGACCCGGGATAACAGTACTGTCGTGTCTGACATCCTGGCAGCTTTGAGTGGCTGCAGTATCACTGACATGACAGATGGCTATGTCATCAATACGGTAAATCGCTGTCTTACGTATGAGCAGGTTCCTTTTGTTTCAGCAGAAGGCGTTCATACGCACGGTGAAGATGGATTCACCGAGTTTCACCCTGAAGATTCCAGCATTAAGAAGCTTGTGCTGGACGCCTGCTTTGAAAAGGAAGCAGGAAAATCACATTGATACTGAACCGGCCTGACCGGTAAGTATAACATTATTAAGGAGGAAATCCCAAATGAAAAAGATCGTTGCGTTGGTCCTGGCTCTGGTTCTGTGTGCTTCTATGGTGGCTTTTGCTGAGGAAACTCCCAGCAAGACTGTTGGAGATCTGGCTAAAGCTGAGATCCTTACTGTAGGCTGCGAAGGTCTGTCCCTGAGCATGACTGCTATTGCTGATGACTGGATGATCGCTAAGGTGACCGAAATGGCTACTTCCGGAAATGCTATTGAAGCTTTGGATGCCAATGCTCTGGCTGCTGCCGGTGCAGATAACACCTGGTGTGTAAATGAAGCCTATGCTTTCTCTGCTGATGGCTACAAGGATGAGATGGGCGATGTGGCTGTTGCTTTCGAATTCCCCACCCAGCTGGCTGACGGAACTCCTGCCGGCGCTATCTTCTCCTTTGCAGACGGAACTGCTGCTGGTGTTCCCGGAACTGTTGCTGATGGCAAGCTGCAGGTGTCCCTGACCAAGGATCTGCTCAGCCGTCTGAACAATGAAGCTGCTATGATCAACATCGTGAGCGCTCCCCAGGCTTAATTGATCGATTTGGACACCCGGGACGAGCTGTTCGTTCCGGGTGTTCATTATGAAATGCTGTAACAGGCATGAATTTGCCTGTCTGAGAGGAATCATATGGCACAGAACATCCGCCGCAATCAGGCTAAACAACAGCAGATGCCCCAGGCAACGAATACGGGAGACAACCAGCAGCTTGAAAAACTGCTGATCCAGTATCTTGCTGCTTCAAGAGGGCAGAGTGATGCGGGAACGGCTCAAAAAAGTACGACCGCAAATGAAACGCAGACCATCAACCTGACAGAGCTTTTCTGGCGTATCATGTCCAAGCTCCACTGGGTCGTGCTCGGCGCAGTGCTGGGTACAGTATTGATGGCAGCGTATGCTTATGGGGTCTATGTTCCCCAGTACAGCAGTACCAGCAAGCTTTATATTGTAAACAACAGCAACAGCGTGATCAACATGAGTGACCTTCAGATCGGTACAGCTTTGACGACCGATTATCAGGAGGTTTTTAAAACTCACGAAGTTGGTGAAATGGCTGCGAAAATCCTGCTGGAAGAGTATGGTCTGGACGGATTTGATTATCGGGCATTGCAGAAGATGCTGACGGTGAGCAACCCGCAGAACAGCCGTGTATTGTATCTTACCGCCGTGCACACCGATAGGGAGATCGCCAGTGAAGTGGCTGATGCGTTTGCGCTTGCTGGACAGCGTTTCATTACTGAGAGGATGCGCACGGATGAGCCAACAAGCTTTTCTATTGCCATGATTCCTAGCAATCCCTCAACCAGAAGCCGCAGCACCTATGTGATCCTCGGCTTTGCGGTGGGAACCCTGATCGCATTGGCGATCATCACTTTCCTGTTTGTTATTGATGATAAGCCCCGTACTGCGGAGGATATTTATCAGGTAGCGGGCATTCCTACCCTTGGAACTTTGCCCATTACGGAAGCTGACCGGAAGAGTATGAACCGCAGCAAACAGCGTCGTGACAGGCGGAACCGCAAGAATCGGAAAGGGAGGAAGAAGGCATGAGTGAACAGCGCAAAAAAGCCGAAATCCGAGCCTTTAACGAGCTTGATTACACCGCGAATGAAGCGATGAACACGCTGGCTACCAATATCAGCTATTGCGGTGAAGATATCAAAGTGATCGAGTTTACAAGCCGTTATCAGCATGAAGGAAAATCCTTTGTTGCAATGAACCTGATGCGCACCTTTGCTTCCTTTGGAAAAACGGTGGTAATGGTGGATGCCGATCTGAGAAGAAGCAATATTATCAGTAAATACCGGGTCAGCTTCAGCGAACCCAAGCCTGCCGGTTTGGCTCAGTATCTTGCTGGGATCAATTCCATCAGTGAGGTGATCTATGAAACCAACATCCCCGGCGCATATATAGTGCCGGTAGGGCGCTTGGTCAGCAACAGTCTGCAGCTGCTCAAATCTGAACGACTGAAAAGGCTGATCGATGCTTTAGCTGAGAGTGCTGATATTGTATTGATCGATACGCCGCCCGCCGGACTTATTGTGGATGCGGTCGAGATCGCAAAACATTGCGATGGCGCAATCGTTGTGGTGGACTACGAAGAAGGCCATAAACGTGAGATCGCTGATGTGTCCAACTCGCTTACAAGAGCGGGATGCGACGTGCTGGGTGCGGTGATCAATGCAGTTGATATGAACAGCTACAGCAACAAGAAGTATTACTACAGTGGTAAATATTACCGGAAGTATTACGGCGGTTCCTACGGAAGCTATTACAAGGCACGGGAAGAAGACGAAAACAAAAATACAAGCAGGAAATAACGAAAATCATACTGAAGTAATGTTTATGTTTGTCGTCTCCTATATACAGATTTGAAGGTTCAATCAATCTTTGAAAACTTTGTTTCATATCAGGATATACTGATATTTGGAACAGAGTTTTTTATTTGTGATATTGCTCTTTTGTTCTGAGAGCAGTCAGAACCATGATGAATCATATTCAAAGATCCTCTACAGAAAATGATGAAGTATCAGAAATAAAAATGTTATAAATCCTTAATACAGTATGATGAGTAAAATGAGAAAAACTATTGACATAAAAGAACTGGAATGATAAACTGATATAGTTGTCTGTACTATGCGGCGATTTGTGTCCAAAGTGAGACAACCATTATTATGACTATATATTCCCGAGGGTTGCGGGGATGTTATAGGAGGAGGACCTGTCAAGGCAGGCTCCGAACAATTATCAGGAGGTGCTTCCATGCCGACGATCAATCAGTTGATCCGCAAGGGAAGGGAAAAAGTTATCAACAAGTCTACAGCACCTATCCTGCAGGGTTGCCCGCAGAAGCGCGGTGTGTGCCTCAGCGTCAAAACAACGACGCCCAAGAAGCCCAATTCCGCTCTTCGTAAGATCGCGAGGATCCGTCTGACCAATTCCATCGAAGGTACTTGCTACATTCCCGGAATCGGCCATAATCTGCAGGAACACTCCGTGGTGCTTATCCGCGGCGGCCGTGTACGCGATCTGCCCGGTGTTCGCTATCACATCATCCGTGGCGCACTGGATACTGCCGGTGTTGCCAAGCGCATGCAGGCCCGTTCTTTGTACGGCGCTAAGCGTCCCAAGAAATAAGGATCGAAAAACATTCCGTAAAGCCGCCGTATTTTTCAGTAAAGATGCGTATATGCTTGCTAAAGATGGAACACTTTGCCTGCATGCAGCTTAATCTGAAAATGCGCCCGAATGGGAGGGCATGATGCTGACATGCTCAGTATGGCCGGGAATGAAAGTGATCACTACAAGGAGGCTAATGTATGTCCCGTCGTGGATTTATCCCCAAGCGTGAAGTGCTGCCCGATCCTGTACATGGAACCGTGGTAGTCAGTAAGCTTATCAACCAGATCATGCTCGACGGCAAGCGCGGCGTAGCCCAGCAGGTGTGCTACAACGCTTTTGATATGATCAAGAACAAGACTGGTAAAGAAGGCAACGATGTTTTCCAGGAAGCGCTCAACAATGTGATGCCGCAGCTGGAAGTTAAGGCCCGCCGCGTTGGCGGCGCCACCTATCAGGTTCCTATCGAGATCCGTCCTGAGCGCAGGCAGACCCTGGCTCTTCGCTGGATCGCCGAATTCAGCCGCAACCGCGGTGAGAAGACCATGGCCGAACGCCTGGCTGCGGAACTGATGGATGCCGCAAATAATACCGGCAAAGCCGTTCGCCGTAAGGAAGAAATGCATCGTATGGCCGAAGCTAACAAGGCTTTTGCTCATTATCGCTGGTAATTCTTCCCCGGTTATAATTTTTCCTGTATTAAGGAGAACAGTTTTATGCCAAGAAGTCATCCCCTTGAAAAGGTCCGCAACATCGGTATCATGGCGCACATCGACGCCGGAAAGACGACCACGAGTGAACGAATTCTGTTTTATACAGGCAGAACTCACCGCTTAGGCGAGGTGCATGAAGGCGCTGCAACGATGGACTGGATGGAGGAGGAGCAGGAACGCGGCATAACCATTACCTCTGCGGCAACCACCTGTCTTTGGAAGGGTCACAGGATCAATCTGATCGACACCCCGGGTCATGTGGATTTTACGGTGGAAGTGGAACGTTCTCTGCGGGTACTCGATGGCGCTGTAGCTGTCTTCTGTGCAAAAGGGGGTGTTGAACCCCAGAGCGAGACGGTATGGCGCCAGGCCAATAAGTATTCTGTTCCTCGTATCGCATATGTAAACAAGATGGATATCACCGGCGCGAATTTTTATCGTGTAGTCGATATGATGAAGGGCCGGCTGAATGCCAATGCCGTTCCAATCCAGCTTCCGATCGGCAAGGAAAGCAGTTTCCGCGGTATCATCGATCTGGTGAAGATGAAGGCTGAAGTTTACTATGACGATGAAGGTAAAGACATTCGTGAGGAAGAGATCCCTGCCGATATGCTTGAAGAAGCAGAAACTGCAAGGGAAACAATGGTAGAAGCCGCAGCGGAGTTTAATGACGAGCTGATGGAAAAATTCTTTGCCGGTGAAGAACTCACCAACGAAGAGATCGTTGCTTCCATCCGCAATGCGACGATTACCTGCAAGATCTGTCCGGTTCTTTGCGGAACATCCTACCGCAATAAAGGCGTTCAGCCTTTGTTGGATGCGATCCTTGCTTATCTTCCATCCCCTGTGGATATTCCGCCTGTGACTGGCACCGAAATGGATGACAGTGAAAAGCAGGTCGTACGCAAGGCAAGTGATAACGAGCCTTTTGCTGCCCTGGCTTTCAAGATCGCAGTAGATCCATTTGTGGGTAAGCTTGCATTCTTTAGAGTGTACAGCGGACATATCCAGAGCGGAAGCTATGTCTTTAACAGTACTAAACATAAACGTGAGCGTTTCAGCCGCATCCTTATGATGCACGCGAATCACAGGGAGGATGTTGATGAGGTGTTTTCCGGTGAGATCGCGGCAGCGGTGGGCTTGAGAGAGACCACCACGGGCGATACGCTCTGTGACGAAAAAGCACCTGTAGTGCTTGAATCCATGGAATTCCCTGAGCCTGTTATCCAGGTGGCTATCGAGCCTAAGACCAAAGCCGGTCAGGACAAGATGGCGCTGGCCCTCGCAAGGCTGGCAGAGGAAGATCCTACATTCAAGACCTACACCGATCAGGAGACCGGACAGACCATCATTGCCGGTATGGGCGAGCTGCATTTGGAGATCATCGTGGATCGTCTGATGCGGGAATTCCGTGTTGAAGCCACAGTAGGTAAGCCTCAGGTGGCGTACAAGGAGTCTATCACCTGCAAGTGCCAGGCCGAAGCCCGTTATGTGCGGCAAACCGGCGGCCACGGTCAGTACGGTCATTGCGTGATCGAGCTTGAACCCAGGAAACCCGGCGAGGGTTACCTGTTTGAAAACAAGATCGTTGGCGGTGTGATTCCCAAGGAGTTCATTTCTCCGATTGATGCAGGCATTCAGGAAGCGGCTCAGGCCGGTTCGCTTGGCGGATATCAGGTAGTGGATTTCAAGGCGACACTGCTGGACGGTTCTTATCACGAAGTGGACTCTTCCGAGATGGCATTCAAGATTGCTGGCTCCATGGCCTTTAAAGAGGCTCTGCGTAAGGCGGAGGAGCGGCTGCTTGAGCCCACTATGAAGGTTGAGACCATTGTACCCGACCAGTATCTGGGCGATGTAGTGGGGGACATCAATTCCCGCCGCGGTAAGATCGACCAGATCGAGCCCCGTACCGGTGAGCAGAGTGTTCATTCCTTTGTGCCTCTCAGTGAGATGTTCGGTTATGCGACCGATCTTCGCAGCCGTACACAGGGACGCGGAATGTATACCATGCAGTTTGACCACTATGAAGAAGTGCCCAGAAGCATTTCTGAAAAGATCGTTGGACAGAGATACTGATCAAGTATTAAATTATTGGAGGAAATTATAATGGCAAAGCAGCATTTTGAACGCACCAAGCCGCATGTCAACATCGGCACCATCGGTCACGTGGACCACGGCAAGACCACTCTGACCGCTGCCATCACCATGGTTCTGTCTGCCGTTGGCGGTGCTCAGGCCATGAAGTAC
>JAZLIA010000027.1:0-28310 GCA_045617125.1 Clostridia bacterium
AATGACGGGCACCAGCGCGCGCTCCGCCAGCGCGCCATGACCGATCTCGCGGCGGTTGGGGCTGCGCAGACGCCCTGCCTCGCCGGTCGCGTAGGAGGGCATATTGTACTGGTGCATATAACGCTTGGTCTCTTCGTTGGACAGGCCATCCAGCTGCTGCGCTTCGGACACCATGCCCAGCGTGGTGATGGTGAGCGCCTGCGTTTCGCCGCGGGTGAAGATCGCGCTGCCGTGAGTGCGGGGCAGAACGCCCACTTCGCACCAGATGGGGCGGACTTCTTCAAGGGTGCGGCCGTCGGCACGGATGCCTTCGTCCAAGATCTTGCGGCGCATCACTTCTTTGTTCAGGTAATACAGGGCATCCTGTACCTCAGCATCCCGCTCGGGGAAGATGTCGGCGAAATGCTCGCCCACTTCCTGCTGCACCTGAGCGTCGCGAGCCTGGCGCTCCTTGCGCACGGTGGTGGAATACACCCATTTGCATTTATCCAGCGCGTACTCACGGACGGCGGCCTTCACATCGTCTCCGGTGGTGATCAGCGGGAAATCGGACTTGGGTTTGCCGATCTCGGCGGTGATCATTTCCTGCCATTCAACCAACTGCTTGATGAAGGTGTGGCCATAAAGAATGGCGTCCATCATCGCGTCTTCGCTTACTTCCTTGGCACCGGCTTCCACCATCATGATGGCATCCTTGGTGCCTGCGACGGTCACGTGCATATCGGAAGCGGCTTCCTGGGCCTCGGTGGGGTTGATGATGAACTCACCGTTCACACGGGCCACCACCACAGCGGCGGTAGGACCGCCCCAGGGGATGTTGCTGATCATCAGCGCGATGGAGGAACCCAGCATGGCGGGAAATTCCGGGGGAGTGTCGGGATCCACAGACAGGGTCTGCGCGACCACCTGAACGTCGTTGCGCATGCCTTTGTTGAAAAGGGGACGCAGGGGACGGTCGATCAGACGGCAGGTCAGGGTGGCCTTTTCGGTGGGCCGGCCTTCACGCTTGATGAAACCGCCGGGGATCTTACCTACGGCATACTGCTTCTCTTCAAAGTCCACGGTGAGTGGGAAAAAATCCACCCCCTCACGGGGAGCATCGGAGGCGGTGGCGTTCACCAGCACCACGGTTTCACCGTAGCGCACCAGGGCGCTTCCGCCCGCCTGTTGGGCATACTTGCCGAATTCAAGAGTAAGAGTGCGTCCCGCGAATTCCATTGAGTACGATTTGTAGTCCATTTTTTTCTTCTCCTCACACACACACAGTTCTCAGGGCCCCTGCCCCGGGAACGATTATCATCCGCCCGCAATATGCGGCGGACAGACAAAAGGCTACCGGTGGTCGGTTACCGCCGATAGCCTGATGTTTTTACTTGCGCAGACCCAGCTTGGCGATCAGAGCACGATAGCGCTCGATGTCGGTCTTGCGGAGATATTCGAGCAGACCGCGGCGTTGACCAACCATCAGCAGAAGACCGCGACGGGAATGATGGTCCTTCTTGTTGAGCTTGAGATGCTCGTTCAGGTGGTTGATGCGTTCGGTGAGCAGAGCGACCTGCACTTCGGGAGAACCGGTGTCTCCTTCATGACGGGCATACTCTTTCATGATGCTGGCTTTCAGTTCCTTATCCATGGTGGTTCCTCCTTCTTATTGCGCTTATTGCGCTTTCGGGGGTGGCTGCCCCAAATCGCCCTCAAACACAGACTGCCGTTGGAGTCGCGGCGGCCCGAGCCCGGGGTTTTTTAGCCACAAGGAAGATTATAACATGGCGGGAAGGATTTGTAAACCGAAATTTTAAGGAATAATCGAGTCGATCAGCAATCAATCAGCGGTTCCTTCATATTCGAAAATGCTTTTTCCCCATATTGTAAATTCTTCGGCTTCCAGGTCCTTATTGTATTCATATTTCGTAAGCAGCTTTTCTCCGCTTTCGTCATATTCGTAAACCGTTTTGTACAGGATGTGCACATAGGTGTAGTATTCCTCTATGGTGCTGCCTTTGTCGTTGTATGTATACGCTACGGTAAAATGCCATGCCCAGTCCTGAGACTCGTTATCGTAATAATACATACTTGCTTCTTTTAGCAGATCCCCGTCATATTCATAAACGATCTTTTCGCCTGCATTATCGGTAAAAGACTCGTAGTATGTTTCTCTGCCCTGATCGTCAAGCTCGATCGTTGTCGTCAGGGATGCATCCTGTGCTTTTTCGCTGATCGCTTTTGTATGGATCGAAACCGGAGTATCAAAATCACCCTTGTAGGTGTATACGGTTTCCGTATACAGTTCAAATTCGGAGGATCCGTCGTCACATACATACTGGACGGTTTTGACAGGGCGGTTCCTGCTGTCGTTTTCGTAAACGGTATAGGAAGTCAATATCGATTCATTGTTAACGGATGTATATGTTTCCGCCTTAACCAGTGTGCCGTTTTCGTATGTATAAACGACACGTTCACTCACCTCTTCGGGGGCGGCGGTGTATGTGCTTAATTCCAGTATGCAGCCCTGATCGTCGTAATCTGACTCAATGACTTCGCTGAGGACTTTCTCCCCATTTTCGTCTACGATATAGTATACCTCTTTTGTAACATTGCCGGCTGCGTCATATTCATATTCGCAACGGGAATCATACACCCCCTCATAGAAATAATCATAGGCTTTCGGAAGATCCTTCGTTAGATCTTCCGTTTCAGCGCAGCCGCTGAAAACGGTCAGCGCGATCACCGCGAGGATGGAAAACACTGCAGTACATTTCATTTTTCTCATTTTTCCACACTTTCTGCCGCAGATATCCGGGCGTTTTTTTATATTATACCACTTTTCGGAAGGTATTCAATTATGTTTAGAAGATAGATGGATGAGAACTTGTGAGAAATTGCAATATAGAAAAATACTTGCAGCAGTTTGTGGTTGTTGATATAATTATATGAATCCGGATTGCCGGACAAAATATGACAGGAGGAAAAAAGATGAAGAAGATCCTTGCTTTACTTCTGGCTTTAACCTTGTTTTTGGGTCTGGCTCCCGTGTTTGCCCAAGAGTATGAGGAAGTTACCCTGACTGTTGGCTCCATCTGGTCCGCTGAGACCGAATCCAACCGTGCTCCTTTCCTTAAGACTATCGAAGAATTTGAAGCAGCTTATCCCTGGATCCATCTGGAAATCGATTGGAACGAAGCCAATGCCTGGAAAGAGAAGGGCGAAACGCTTGCTCTGTCTGACAGCCTGCCTGATGTGTTCTATTGGAATGCTGGCGGTGTGCTGTGGAATCTGGTCGGCAGCGGTGATATTCTTGCGCTGAACGATTATCTGACCGATGACATCAAGGCCCGCATCGAAAGCGGCACCCTGACCGATATGACCTTCGATGGCAAGGTCTATCAGTTGCCCTACACCAAGGCTTGCTCCATGCTGTACTGCAACACCGAGCTGTTCGACAAGTATGGCGTGAAGATCCCCGAGACTTGGGAGGAACTGCTGACTGCCGTTGAAACTTTCAAGACTGCCGGTATTACCCCCATGGCCGTTGGCGGAGGCGATCAGTGGCCGACCAGTATGTACACTGATATCATCACGCTGCGTTTTGCCGGTGATGCCGCCTGCCGCGCCGCCTACTACAAGACCGAAGGCGCTACCTTTAAGACGCAGGATTGGGTTGATGGCATGAATGCTTTCATCCAGCTGATCGACATGGGTGCTTTCCCAGACAACGCTGCTTCCTTGACTCGTGACGAGAGTGAAGTTCCCTATTTTTCCGGCGAGATCCCCATGTATGTGCATGGTCAGTGGTTTGCGGGCTCCCTGTCCCCCGAAATGCAGCAGAAGGTGAAGGCTGTCAAGTTCCCCGCCGTTGGCAAGGGCTATGACAACCAGATGATGGGCGGCGCTGCCGAAGGTTTTTGCGTGTCCTCTTATACGCAGCATCCTGACGAAGCTTTCCTGGCTTGCCAGTTCTTTGCCGAAGGTCTGTCCAGGAACGGCTTCATTGCCGGTGCCGGACTGCCTGCCTGGAAGTATGACTTTAGCGCTTACACCGACATCAACCCCGTGATGAAGCAGATCGTGGATGAGACTTCCACTGCCGAATCCTTCCTGTTGTGGGGCAACACCGCTCTGACTGGCGATGACGCCGTGTTGATCGGTGACACCGTGTTCGATGTGCTGAAGGGCGAAATGACCGCTGAAGAATGGTGCGATGAAATGGAGACCATCTTCGCCAAGTAATTTCTGACCTCATCGTGGGAGGATGACGGTTATCCGTCATCCTCCCTTTTAGGAATATGCGATAAGGAGACCTGGCTATGAAGCGCGTTTTATCGAATAAGTGGAGCATCATTATCTTTGTAATGCCGACCCTGGTGTTCTTCACTTATATTGTAACTATTCCCATTATCAAGAGCGTCTGGTACAGCCTGCTCAATGAGATCCCCGCCATATCAAAAGATTCTCACTTTGTGGGGTTGGAAAATTTCATCAAGCTATTTACGCCCGGCCGTCGCAACGATTTCCCCGGCAGCGTGGTCAATTCCATGCTGTACGCGGCGCTGTCTGTGTTTGTGCAGCTGCCATTCTCGCTCTTTATTGCCTTGTTGATCGCCAATGGTGTCAAGGGTGATAACTTCTACCGTAATGTGTTCTTCATTCCGGTGATCATTTCTTCCGTGGTTGTGAGTATGCTGTGGCAGCGCATCTACAAGGACATCCTGCCTGCCGCTCTGCAGATGGTAGGACTGAAGGAGCCACGCAATGGCTTTCTGGCTAACTCGGACACCAAAATGTGGGCTGTGTTTATTCCCAGCCTGTGGCAGTATGTGGGCTATCATATGCTGCTGATGTACGGAGCGCTGCGTTCCATTCCGACCGATGTGATCGAGGCGGCTACGGTGGATGGCGCATCCAAGCTGCGTATGGCTTTGTCCATTCAGATTCCTATGATCAAACCGATGCTGAAGGTATGTCTTTCGTTCTCGCTGATCGGTTCCTTCAAGCTGTTTGATACACCCTGGGTATTGCTTGGCCACAACGCCAAGGACCTGCCAGCCCTGTATATGTATGTAACGATGTTCTCCAGTCACAAATATAGTCTGGCCAGTTCAGCTGCGATTTTTATCGTGATCGAGTGCCTATTGTTTACTGTGCTGCTGAATATCATTTTCAGTGAGCGGGACGATCACGGCTTGAGGATCAGAAGGAGGCTTGGCAGAACATGAAGAAAAAGCATTCTGTAAGCAAAATTCTTTGTCAGGTTTTTCTGATCCTTTGGCTGATCGTCTGCTTGTTCCCGCTGTACTATATGTTCACCTTCTCACTAAAGGATACCAACGAGATCATGAACGTAAATATGCTGGGTTTGCCGCGTCAGTGGCTGTTTTCCAACTACGCGGTTGCGTGGGGCGCTGGACATATCAGCCTGTATCTGCTTAACAGTGTCATCGACACAGCTGTCACGCTGTTCTTTACCAGTCTGCTTGGCTTCATGAGTGCTTATGGGCTGTTGCGCATGCGCTGGAAAGGACAGAAGGCGGCGATGATTTACATCATGATGGGCATGATGATCCCCATGCACGCGGTGCTGTATCCGCTGACAGAAACGCTGCTGCCCCTGACGAGGACGCATCTGTCACTGATCATTCCCTACATTGCTTTCAACTTGCCAATCACCATTCTGATCATCTCCGGTTTCATCACCAGCATTCCGTTCGAAATGGAAGAAGCGGCTTTTATAGACGGTTGTAGTATTTATCGTACGGCCTTCACCATTATCCTGCCCATGCTGATGCCGGCGATCTCCACGGCGGCGATTTTCGTATTCTTGCAGGTGTGGAACGAGTTGCTGCTGGCCTCCGTGCTGACAACCGACAAGGTTCGCACGCTGACCGTCGGTATCAAGCAGATGAGCGGCCAGTATCAGACCGATTACGGCCCAATGGGTGCCGGTCTGGTCATCGCGACTCTGCCCACGCTGATCCTGTACTGCTGCATGAGCGGCCAGGTGCAGAAGAGCCTGGTTTCCGGTTCCGTAAAGGGCTGATCCTTTATGCAATGTTTTCATTGCACGTATTGTCCTGTCTGTTGGTTTTCTGAGATCAATTTACCGCACTGACTGTGAATTTGCTGGTAGTGCGTCAAAAGCCGTTTTTCTGCGCACATTGCCTGAATGATCTTGTAGCTAAATAGGGGGGAGATGGTAAGGACCTCGCCCCTCCTATTGCTCTGTGCATATGGGTCTCGTATACGGTGCTGCATCGTAACAGGGTTTCAAGTTTCACTCAGATGGTGCTCAGAGTACACTCCAACCCACAAAACATAAGAAAAACAATATGTTAGCGGTATATATGGTTATAAATAGAAGTCCAGAACAAGATCCATGTTTTCATCCGAGTACTCAATCTCACAGGAATACAGGCGGCAGATCTCTGCGGCAGCTTCATCGGTAAGCTGACCGGAACGCTGTTTTTCACGGACCCACATGCAACGGATCAAATGCAGAAACATGAGGCACATCCGCATGCGGCCGGAAAGGTCCTGATCCTCCAGGGCACCCGGAAGATGCCGGGAAAACAGATACACGGCAAGCTGTTCAGAAAGCAGATCGGGCAGGGCGCCCAATTCGTTTTCATTGGGAGGAGGGGAGGAAAGAAGGGCATTCAATTGCCCGGTCCAGGCTTCGTCCATTCTTTCCAGCGTGAGCAGGAAAGCGGCAAAGCCGGCGGTGTCAATGGGGACGGGCAGCTCCGCATAGTCACAAAGCAGTTGAAAACGCGTTTTGAAGGGGCAGGAACGATCCTGGGCAAGGTGAATCATCTTTTGCCGCACGGAAAGAAGCAGCTGTTCTTCTTCAGATGGGGGAAGGGCTTCTCCCCCGTCATCGGCGTTCCAGAGGACCCACTCTGTTTTCTCCGGTTGGGTCAGAATGATCCGGGCGGCTTCCTCACAGCACATCCCCAGCCCGGTTTCGATTTGGCCCGAAAAAAAGCTGCGGTAGCGGGGATGATCCCGGCAGATATCACACAGAATATCTTCCCCTTCCCGGCAGATCAGCTCGCACAGGCCGTCAGTACGCAGGAAGGGGCAGCGTTCGTCCTTAGTCAGACGGAAACAGGCGCTTTCCTCATCGGTTTGGATGTTCTGCCGAAGCAGTTTCCCGGTCTCGCCGGGAAAGGAACGGTATTTTCGGTAAGAGACGGGGTCGATATCCACTTCCCAGCCTTTGCAGCAGGAATGACGGCATTTTCCTGCCAGGCAGGCGAAACGCTCATAGTAATCCGGTACCCATATTTCCATCAATACGCCTCCGCTTCTGCATAGGGTCGGGCCTGTCAGAAGCCCTTAGAAAGAATCGTTTCGGTCAGGAAAAACGGAGAGGGAAAACCCGTTTGCGTAAAACGCTTCGTTTATGGGATCAGGATGACCTTCAATGCTTCCTGTGTCTGGGCGACCCGATAGGCTTCCTTCCATTCAGTCAGAGGGAAGCGGTGCGTGATCACCCCGTTCACAGCGATCCTGCCCGCGCCGATCTCCTCTATCACCCTTTCATAGCAGTGAGGACTGAGTTGAGAGCCGTGGATGGTGATCTCTTTGGCATCGCCGATCAGGCTCCAGTCGATTGTGGAGGTTCCGCTCATGACAGAAAACTCGACAAAGTTCCCTCCCTTGCGGATCATGTCCAGCCCCTGCTGAACGGCGGACGGATGCCCTGTCGCTTCAATATAGATATCACAGCCTACGCCCTCTGTAAGACGGAGGACCTCGCTGAGCGCGTCCTGCTTTCCGGGGTTGAGAACGGTGTCTGCTCCGAATTCCTTTGCTTTTTTCAGACGGCTATCCATCATGTCAAGCACGATCAACTGTTTATATTGCCGTGTTTTCAGTGCCTGTATCATACCAAGCCCGAGCGTTCCGGCCCCGGCAAGGACGATCGTGTCCCCCTCATGCGGGTCGGCTTGATCGATCGCGTGCATTGAGCAGGCAAAAGGCTCGATCAGGCAGGCTTGCTCAACCGTGAAGGAATCCGGCACGTGATAATTGATGGAGCCTTTGGGCAAAACAGCATATTCCGCCATGCCACCGTTATGATGATATTTGAAGCCGTATACGTTGTGCGGGTCACACAGCCAGTACATGCCGCGCTTGCAGTACCAGCATTCCCCGCATGGGACGATCTGCTCCGATATGATACGGTCGCCCGGATGAAAATCGCCCGGAACAACGCCGTTTACCTTTATCACCCGTCCGAAAAATTCGTGGCCGGGAATGAAAGGAGGCTCGCAGAACCCCGGCATTCCGTCTCCGCCCCAGAAACGGGCTGTTCCGTGAGAGGCCTTGATATCTCCCGCACAGATCCCGCAGGCTTCAACTCGGATCAGGATATCTCCTTCTTTCGGTTCGGGAACAGGGATCTCCTCAAGGGCGTAATCCGTTCTTCCGGAAACTACCAGTGCTTTCATATAAGCGGGGATTTCAGAATGTGCGTCCATTTTAGTCGAACCTTTCAAAATAGTGAAAAGCTGTATTATTCTGGTAAGCTTGCCGCTTTTATTCTATACGGAATGGCAGATCTGTCAAGCGGCCGGTTTTCCGCCAGGGGCGGCTGCAAGCGAAAAAGGAACGCTCCATAAGGGATCGCTTTGGTTCTCCTTTGAAAAGATCGAAAATTGCTTCGGATCCCTTTGAAAATCGGGTTGCGCTCCTCATGAAACTATGATAAAATAATCCAGTTTTGCTGCGCTTTCTGATTCCGCAGCTTTTTCTGTTCAAAAACAGTTTTATGGCAATAGCACGTTTGGAGGGGAAGGGTTGTTCCCGGCTTACGGAGGAGAAAAAATGTATATTCACGCAGCAGGTCTTAAAAAAACGTATATCGTCAGAAAAAAGAAAAAGGGTTCCTTTTTACGGGAGAAAACCTGTGTGGAAGCGCTGAAGGAGGTCTCCTTTGATGTGGAGCAGGGAGAACTGGTAGGATATATCGGCCCAAACGGAGCGGGGAAATCCACCACAGTCAAAATTCTCAGCGGCATTCTGAAGCCGGATGGCGGAGAATTGTCGGTAAATGGGCTTTGTCCCTGGCAGGAACGGAAAAAGCATGTGTCCGGGATCGGCGTTGTGTTCGGACAAAGGACCCAGCTGTGGTGGGATGTTCCGGTTCGGGACAGCTATGACCTGCTCCGGGATATTTATCGCATTCCTGCTGAGGAATATGGGAAGAGACTAAATGAACTCATGGACGCGCTGGATGTGGGGCCTTTGCTGGATACGCCGCTCAGGATGCTGTCGCTGGGGCAGCGGATGCGGGCGGAGCTGGCGGGCAGCCTGCTGCACCGGCCCCGCCTTCTGTTTCTGGATGAGCCCACGATCGGCCTGGACGCGGTGAGCAAGCTGGCGATCCGGGAATTTCTGAAACGGGAAAACCGGGAAAACGGCACCACAGTGATGCTCACCACCCATGATATGGAGGATATTTCCGCCCTTTGTTCCCGGGTGATGGTGATCGGAAACGGGAAAATGCTTTATGACGGCAGCCTGGGAAGCCTTCTTAAACGGTATGACCGGGAGCACAGGATCACCGTGCGCTATCAGGGAGAACCGGAAATGAGCGTACTGCCCGATGAATGCAAAGTATTGAGGGACGGGGAAAATTATCAGGTGCAGTACCGTCCCGATCAGGTGCCGACAGGCGACATGCTGATGCTGCTGCAGAAGGCGGGGAAGATCGGCGAAATGACGGCCCAGCCGCGCAACGTGGATGAAATGGTGGCTGAAATGTACAGGGAGATGGAAAAGTGAGGGCGATGCTTTCGGTTTTCAGGCTGAGACTGCGCGAAGAAAAGCAGTACAGGGGCGCTGTGATCGGCGGGGTCTTCTGCCAGACCTTTTTCGGTCTCATCCTGATCGCGGTGTACCGTGCTTTATATGAGACCCGCCCCCAGACAATGCCTCTTCAGGACGTGGTAAGCTACGTGTGGCTGCAGCAGGCTTTTTTCCGGATGCTTACATCCTCAGATGGTGAGCTGACTGATAAGATCCGCACCGGCGGCTTTGCGTATGACCTGTGCAGGCCGCTGGATATGTATGGCTATTACTATTTCAGGGGAATGGCCCAGAAGCTGATGGGAAGCCTGCTTCGCTGCGTGCCCATGCTTTTGATCGCGGTGCTGCTTCCGGAGGGCTGGCGGCTGAGTGCGCCGACTTCGTTTACTGCCCTCGTGTGTTCCCTTGTGAGCCTTCTTATCGGGCTTGTATGCATGTGCGCGCTGGATTCCATCACCACCGGTTTTACCGTGCGCACGTTGGATGGAAGAGGCATCCAGGCAGCTCTCAACCTGCTGATGATGACCTTTTCCGGCAATATCCTGCCGCTTACCCTGTTTCCGGACAGCTGGCAGAAGGTGATCCGCTTTCTGCCTTATGCCCAGCTGCTGGATGCCCCGATCCGCATTTACAGCGGCACCCAGCCTTTGAACGGAGTTCTTTTTGTGTGGGGGCTGCAGCTTGCATGGGCGGTGCTGCTGGTGCTTGCCGGGAGAAAACTGTGGTTAGTAAACAGCAGGCACATCGTGCTTCAGGGGGGGTAATATGGACACCGTGCGTTTATATCTCCATTCCATGCGGATGCTGCTAAAAAGCCATTTGCAGTACCCTTCATCCTTTATGATCCAGACGCTCGCACAGATCGTGATGGAGGGCGGCGAAATGATGGCGGTGCTGCTTCTGGTCAGCCGTTTCCGGGGCATGCGGGAATGGAGCGGGGGAGACCTGCTTATCTTTTTCGGCATGGTCAGCATCACCTTTTACCTTACCGAGTTTTTTGGAAGGGGCGTTACGGGAAGCTTTTCTTCCCTCATCAGAAACGGGAAACTGGATATTTTCCTTGTGCGTCCCCGGGGCGTGCTTACTCAGGTGCTTTGTGCGGATCTGGACCCGCGCAGGATCGGGTGCATCCTGGTCGGGGTGACGGCTATGGTGATGGGATGCGCGCAGACACAGTTAACCTGGACCCTGCTGAAGGTACTGGCTTTCCTTGAAGCCATCCTGTTTGGAAGCTTGATGATCCTGGGCTTGTTTTTGATCGAAGCGGTGTTCAGCATCTGGTCGGTCAAGTCGCTTGAAATGGTCAACGCGCTCACCTATGGCGGACGCAGCGCCTGCGAATATCCCATTGATGTATTTCCAACACCCATCCGGATCATCTTTTCTGTGATCGCGCCTTTTTCCATGACGCTGCACGTGCCGACGGCTTATATGATCGGAAAACCCCTCTTTGGCTGGCCGGAATGGACCGCTTTTGTTTGTCCCCTGGCGGGACTCATCCTGTTTTTGCTGATGCGGTTTATTTTTCTGCGTGCGCTGGAGCATTACCGCTCGACCGGGAGCTGAAAGCAGCCGAAAGAAAAGGGAACGGCAGTTTATTGCACCGGGAAGAAAAATGAAGTATAATCGGTGCGTCTGAAGCACTGGGAAGGAAAACATACGGAGGTATGCAATGCAGCGTGAAGAAAACCCGCTGAAAAGATCGGAATACCTTGTGAAGCACAAGTTCAGAAGCTATCTGCTGCCCACCACTCTGACAGCACTGGCAATGTCTCTCAATGAGTTTGTGGATTCGCTGGTGGTTGCGCATCTGCTGGATGCACAGGCCATGTCGGTGATCAATATATGCAGTCCAGTCATGCTGCTCATCTGCGCTGTCTATGCCTTGATCGGCGTTGGCGGGTCTACGATATACGCATTACTGACCGGACAGAGAGAAAACAAAAAGGCCGGAACGGTTTTGGGTGTGTGCATGCTGGCTGCTGTGGCAGGAAGCCTGATCCTGACCTTTGCCGGGTTGCTTTTTCAGGACCCGCTCAGCCGCCTGCTCTGCAATGAGGAAAGCATCCGCATTCTGATGCCGGATTACCTCAGGGCTCTTGTTTTTTCCACCCCGGTGATCGTGATCGTGATGGTGGTGAGCTATTTCCTTCCGGCTTCCGGTCATCCGCAGATGGCAACAGTGCTTACCATCGTGGCCAATGTGGTGAACCTGATGTTTGACGTTGTCTATATCCGTTTGTTTGGAATGGGAGTGGAGGGCGCCGCTTATGCCACCCTCACCGGCTATGGCTGTGCGCTGCTGATGGTGCTCATCCTGACGGTTTGTAAAAAGCTGCAGCTCAATTTTGTGATGCCCCGTCCGGGGGATTTCAAACTGCTTGCTTCCGTTTCCGGGCAGGGGGCTGCTTCCGCATCCACTCAGTTTGGCTATTCGCTCAAGTATACGGTGTTCAACGGCCTGGCTGCGCTTTATGGCGGGGCATCTGCGCTGATCGCTTTTTCTGTGTGCATGCAGATCACATCCATCGTCAGCATCGGGCTGAGCGGTGTGATGGATTCGATGATCCCGATCACCGCCACCCTGATGGGTCAGAAGGACAAAAAGGGCGTGCGCGCTGTAGTGAAGAACAGCTATTTTCTGATGGTCGCCATTTCTCTGGTGTGTGTGATCGTGATGGAAGCTTTCCCCGGCATCCTGTTTTCCATGTTCAATGTGACGAATGCGGAGGATGTGGCTGTGGCAGTTACGGCGGTGCGCATTTTCAGCCTGACAGTGCTGGTGCGCTCAGTTTATATTCTGATCATGCATTATTCCCGTCTGATCGGGCAAAGGACCTACGCTGTGATCCTGAGCATGCTGGACGGCTTCATTTTGCCCATTCTGGCGGCAGAGGTACTGTCCCGGATGTTTGGGCTAAAGGGGGGTGTGGCTGGGTTATGTGGTAGGGTCTGCGCTGGTGATCGGGTGCGTCCTGATCGGCAACAAACGGGTGGAACGGGTTTCCGGCGGTCAGTACAGCGGTTTTCTGCTGCTGGATAAGCAGGATACCCCGGCGGATGTGTATGATTTTACCGTGACCCAGAAGGATTCTGACATTTCGGATATGAGCCGGAGCATCACCGGTTTTTGTGAAGAACGGGGCGTGGAGCACGGCCTGGCATCCCGGGTGGGACTGCTTTCGGAGGAAATGGCCCTGTATACCCGCCAGCACCATAACAAGACGGCTTTGATCGATGTGATGATCCGTTTGGAGCCGGAGGAGATCATCCTGGATTTCCGCAGCGAGGGCGCTCCCTTTGATCCGCTTTCCCGCGGAGAAGAGGATATTCCGGAAAACCTGCTGGTGCTTCAGAAAATGTCCGGGAAGATCGTATATGACTACATTCTCGGCATGAACAGCACGAGGCTCACGGTGGAAAGACAGAAAAAGCCCTCCTGAACCCAGGCGGAAATGCCAGTACTGAACATCCCAAGGAGCAGGGAAGCGATCCTCCGGAAAAAACGGGAACCCGCTTTTCCGGAAGCGAAAATATCGTAAATTGATTGAGGAGACGGATTAGGATGGAACGCAGAAACGATGAGCTGAGAGAACATACGATCGTGACGGATTTTGTGGAAACCGCTGCCGGCAGCTGCCTGATCAGCACCGGAAAAACCAAGGTGATCTGCACCGCTTCGGTGGAAGAAACGGTGCCGCCCTTCCTGAAGGGAAAGGGCATGGGCTGGGTGACCGCTGAATATGCGATGCTTCCGGCTTCCACAGGCAGCCGCAAGGCTCGGGACGGCGTAAAGAAGGATGGCCGCGGCGTGGAGATCAGCCGCCTGATCGGCAGAGCGCTCCGGCAGGCAGTGGACAGGAGATATATGGACGGCTTCACCATCACCATCGACTGTGATGTGCTGCAGGCAGACGGCGGCACCCGCACCGCTTCCATCACCGGCGGCTTTGTGGCGCTTTGCTGTGCGGTGGATAAGCTGATGAAGCAGGGGAAGCTGAAGCAGTCTCCTGTGATCCACCAGATCAGTGCCGTGTCGGCGGGGATCTGCCGGAATGTGCCCACGCTGGACCTTTGTTATGAGCAGGATTCCACCGCGATGACGGATATGAACTTTGTGATGGATGAAAACGGAGCCTTTGCGGAACTGCAGGGCACGGGTGAGGGAAGGGCATTTACGCAGGAGGAACTGATGCAGCTGCTTTCTCTCGGACAAAAAGGCTGTCTGGAGCTGCAGATGCTGCAGCGGGAAGCGCTTGGAGAAAGGGCGTATGTGATTTCTTCAAGACGCACTCTGGTGCTGGCCAGCAACAATGCCCACAAGGTGACGGAACTTCGGAATATGCTGGGTGAAAACTATCATGTGCTTTCCATGAAGGAAGCGGGCATTGACACCGACATTGAGGAAAACGGCCTCACCTTTGAGGAAAATGCCCTGATCAAGGCCCGGGCCGTGTGTGCCTTGACCGGGCTGCCCGCTCTGGCGGATGACAGCGGCCTTACCGTAGACGCTTTGAACGGGGAACCGGGCGTGCATTCCGCCCGCTTTGCGGGAGAGCATGGAAACGACGCTAAAAACAATGCGCTGCTGATGGAAAAAATGAAAGATGTGCCGGATGAAAAGTGCACTGCTTCCTTTGTGAGCTGCGTGGCTCTGGTGACCCCGTGGAAAACGGAGGTGACCTGCGAGGGCCGGTGCCCCGGTTTGATCCTTCATGAAGCCCGGGGAGAGAACGGCTTTGGCTATGATCCCTATTTCCTTTATGAAACCGGGCTTTCCTTTGCTGAAATGGATGCCGAAGAAAAGAACCGGGTAAGTCACCGGGCCCGGGCAATGGCGAAGATGCTGCCTTTGATCCGTGAAAACCTGTAAGAGACCGGAGGAAAAGGATGAAGTATCATCTGTATGGTGTGATTTCTGATTCTCATGGGGACAGGGACCGGCTTTCCAACATCATGATGGCCCTGGAATATAAAAAGGCGGAGGGCGTGATCCATCTGGGAGACGGTTACCGGGATATGGAACCCTTCGAAAAGGCTTTTCCGAAGGTGTGGCGGGTGGCAGGAAACTGCGATTTTTGCTCCACTGAAAGGCAGATGCTTCTTTCTCTCTCCGGTATGCCGGTTTTGATCACTCATGGACACAACTACATGGTGAAAAGTACGCAGGATCTGCTGTGCGATGAGGCGATCAGCCTGGGGGCGCGGGCGGCGCTGTTCGGACACACTCATGAACCGTTTATGGAATACAGAAACGGCGTATTGCTCCTGAATCCCGGAAGCGCCCGGGAGGGACGGTATGCCCTTCTCAGGATCCCTGCAGACGGGTATCCTGAAGCCGATCTGCTGTGACAGCTGGAATGAAAGGGATGAACGATTTGGAAAAGCAGAATGTGACCTTTTCCTATGCCGTGATCACGGCATTTTTCTGGATGACCTTCTGCATCGCGATCGCGTATACGGCGGATTATCTGCAGAATATGGGCTTTACCGACACGGAGGTAGGGATCATCATGGCTGCGGGAAACTTAAGCGGGGCCTGCATTGCGCCCATGCTTGGCGGGCTGTGCGACCGGAGGAGAGGCCTGACCGCTTTTTCGTTTTTTGCGCCGCTTACGATCCTCAAGGCGGTGTGCCTTACGGTGTTGCTTTTTTCCGGCGGAAGAGGGATTGTGACTGCAGTAGCCTATGGCGCTTTTATCGCGTTTTCCATTCCCGTGAATACGCTGAACCTCAAGACCTGCATTGATTACGAACGGGCGGGCTGTTTTCTCAATTATGGTTTGGCACGGGGCTGCGGCTCGCTGGGGTTCGTTCTGATCAGCTCGCTGCTTGGCGTGACGATCGAAAAGATCGGATATGCGACGCTGCCAGCAGCAGGTCTTCTGCTCCTGATCCCGGAAAGCCTGATGCAGGCTGCGACCGACCGGCGCATCCGCGCACTCAGGAATAAAGTCAACACGAATCTGAAGACGGTTCCGCTTGAAAAGAGCAGCTCGCTTCTGGAGTTCATTCGGGAAAACAAGCGTTTCACCGTGTTTTTGCTCGGGAGCTTCCTGATTTTTTACACCCACAACATCGACACCAATTTCCTGATCAACCTGACCCGCAGTGTTGGCGGAGGCAGTCAGGAAATGGGCTTTATCAGTTCCTTTACGGCAGTTTGTGAGCTGCCCGCGCTGATGCTGTTTTCCCGTTTCCTTTCCCGATACAGGACCGACCGGCTGATGCGTATTTCTCTTGTGATGTTTGTGGTAAAAACTGCCGCATACACCTTTGCTCCGACGGTGCCGGTCTTGTTTGTGACCCGTCTGCTGCAGTGTCCGTCTTATGCCCTTTACACTGCCGCGACGGTTCCGTATGTGAAATCGGTGATTCGTGATAAGGATGCGGCCCGGGGACAGAGCCTGGCCTTCACCATGACCACAGCCGGAAGCGTGGCGGCTTCCGTGATCGGCGGCAGGCTGTATGACCTGTATTCTGTTCGCACTGTAATGCTGATCGCCCTGGCGGTGTGCGTTGTGGGGGTCCTGATCGCTGTGGCGGGAACGGAAAGCAAAAAAAGGCGTCAGTGGTGAAACTCTGAAAACGGCGGTGCTGAAAATGACGGGAACACAAAAACATGCGTCTGCCTGTTTGAAAGCGGCGGCGCTGGCGCTGATGGTGCTTTTTGCTGTATTCACTGCGTTTTTCATCCCGGATGGGAAAATTCTGTCTTCTGCAAGGAACTGGTATTTTATGGGAGAAGGAACGAATAACGTGCTCTTTGTCTTTCATTTCTGGGGAGCCAGGATCGCTGCGGCAGGGGCTGCTTCACTTATCGTATTCCTGATCCTTGAAAAGGGAAGCGGGCAGGCTTTCCGCTTTGCGGGGGCATGCCCATTTTTTGCACTCTTTTGTTCCCGGCTCCTGTATGGGCTGGCGGAGCTTCCCTTCTACGTAAACTATGCCGGCATCACCGCGCTTTTCCGCGCGGATGAAGGCGGCATGAGCCTTCCGGGGGCCATGGCGGGTTTTTTTCTTGCTTACAGGCTGGTGTTTGGAAAGGATCCCGGCGCACAGGGCAGCCTTGCTCTGAGCCTGGCGGTGCTGGTTCCCCTTGTGAAGGCGGCGTCCTTTTTTTCTCCCGGCGGGCTGGGCCTTGGAAGGGAAACGGAAAGCGGGCTGCCCGGTCTCTTTTTAGCTGAGGGGGAGTGGGGATGCCTGCTCCGCGTATATGTGATCGAGGTTTTGTTGGGGCTGCTGATCCTTGCCCTGCTGTTTATCCTGAAAAGAAACGGGGGCAGGGAAACTCTGCTTTCCCGGTATCTGGTGATGTTTGGCGTGATGGAAGTGCTGATGCTGAGCCTTCGGAACGATCATCACATGGAATGGGGCTTTGTGAAGGCCGGGATGATCTTTTCGTTCCTGCCAGCTGCCTTGGTGACGGTGCTTTCTGCAGCACGAAAAAAGAGCAGGCTTCTTTCAGCAGGAGTGACCGTACTGTTCGCTTTTTCCGTGTTCCTGCTTGAAAAGGCCCGGGACCGGGCCTGGATCCCGGAGGAGGGAATGGTGTACTCACTCTATCTGCTGCTTTGCTTAGGCTATATCATTTATTCCTTTTCAGTATCTGCAAGAGGGCTGAGGCTGCGGAAATAATCCAGCGTGTACTGCATGAATTGGATCACCGCCCGGGAAAGCCCTCCGTTGTGGGAAGGAAAAATGTAGATGCTTCTGGTGGAGAGCGGACGATTGATGTGCAGAAGGCGGATCTTTTCGTCCATCACATTCTGCCAGGTGATCCGGGGCAGAAAGGCGATGCCCAGGCCCATCGCGATCAGCTCGCGTACCATGGAAGGGTTATCCCCCTCAAAGATCACGGAAGGGTTGATCCCTGCGCGGGAAAAGAGCTTGTCGGTGGTTTTGCGCAGCTGGCTTCCCCGGCTCATCAGCAGGTAGCTTTCGCTGCCGGTTTCACTCAGGTCAATGCTTTCCCTGCCCTGGAAGGCGCGGGAGTCGGCAGGAACAGCCAGCATCAGCTCCTCGGTGAGCAGCAGCTGGGCGTAGGAGGGAAGGGAATCCATTTCGCCGGTGGAGATGCACAGGTCAAAATCGTTTTCGATACGGGACTGGTTCATCAGCACGGTCACCCGGGGATAGATCCGCAGGAAACCGTTGAGCAATTCCGGAATGAGAGCAGAGGAGGCCAGCACCTTCAGGCGGATGGTGCCGGCGATCACGCCGTGCTCGTTTAGGATCTCCTGCCTCGCTATTTCGTATTCATTCAGTATATTCACCGCATGGCGGCTGAAGATCTCTCCTTCGGGAGTGATCTCCAGCCGCCTTTTGCGTTCAAATAGCCGGGTGCCCAGCTCTTCTTCCAGCCGGGCAAGGGATTGACTGGCTGCCGACTGGGTGATGTTCATCTGATCGGCTGCCCTTGTGATGGAATTGCGGCGGATCACCTCGGTGAAAAGACGAAGCTGCTGAAGATCCATAACAGCCTCCTTTTATTATTAGAAAAACTGATATTATGCATTAATATTATAATCTTGACTTAATTGATATGCAAGCCTATATTTATTGTGTCCAATAAGTTACCGGAATATGTATGATTGATTATGAATGAAATTACAGGAGGCGAAGGAAATGCTTGATTTCAGTAATGTGCCTTTTTTTGATGATCACACCCATCGTATTGGCCCTGTATGATCCTGATGACCATTCAGAAGGATTGCACAGATGAGCAATTCGGCAGCTTCTGGATTGTGCTGGGCGTGAGCTGCTTAGTGTTGGCCGCGGCGATGGGGGCGTTGTATCTGTTTGGTATCGGGAGAGGGAAAAAATCCTCCGTGTTTAATGTGCTTTCTGTTATGCCCAATGCCGGTTTTGTTGGAATGCCCATCATCAAGGCAGTATACGGGGATGAGGGCATCCTGTTCCTTGCGGCGTTTTTGGTGGGGTTCAATCTGGTTTTATGGACGCTGGGCGTTGCCCTTTTTGAAAAGATCACGGTGCGTTCTTTTCACAACCTGCTCAATCCAGGTCTGATTGCCTCTGTTGCCGGAATGATCCTGTTTGTTTTCAGGACCCGCCTGCCTCATTTTCTTTCATCCACAGTGACCCAGATAGGGTCGCTGACCACTCCGGTGTCCATGCTGCTCCTGGGAGCCAGGCTGGATCAGATCACAAAAGAAAAGCTTTTCTGTCCAAAGCTCTGGGCATCCTGTGCCCTGAAGCTGTTGGTGTTCCCGCTTCTTACCTTACTTTTGATGCGTCTTCTTAAAATTGAGCTTATCCTTACCGGGATCACGGTGCTGGCGATGGCGATGCCTTCGGCCTCCGTGGCCCAACTGCTGGCTGAAAAATATGAGGATGATATCGGCCTGGCGGTTGCCGGGGTATCGGCGTCCATGATGCTTTGCATCCTTACCATCCCGTTCGTGCTGATCTGCGTGGGATGACAGGATCGGGCGCTGCAACGGAAAACCTGTGTTTCCGAAACCGAAAATGATGTAAAAACCGTTCAGGCGGTTTTTGTATAGGATCGTGTTTCCGGTCGCTCCGGATCGATGAATAATTGCTTTGAAACCCATGAACTTATGATACAATGATTATGCTTTCAACAGTGCCCGGTGCGATATACCGGATAACATTCACTCCATCTTGCCCTGGGGGATCGACTTTACCGTGGATGCGGTGGGGTATCTTCCGCTGATCAACGAATCCATGAAGTGTCTGCGGGATGGCGGAAAAACCTGCTGCTACGGCATTTCTCCGGAAACTGAGATGAAGCTGGAATGGGCTAAGGCTCCCTACAACTGGAAGCTGCATTTCCAGCAATTCCCCAGTAAAAAAGAGGAGGGAGAGGCCACCTCGCAGATCCTGGCCTGGCTGAAGGCAGGAGCGATCGACCTGAAGGACTTTATTTCCGATTACTTCGACTGTGATTACATTCTGGAAGCATCCCAGAAACTGGCTGAAAGGAAGATTGCGGGCAAGGGGATCGTGGTGTACGGAGATTATCGGGAAAAATATCATTTTTTAATTCATGAGGTGCCTTTATGGACAGGACCGAACAGAAAGTGATGCATGCCCTTCTTGGCGCCCAGCGCTACCCCTGGGAACAGGGTGTGGCGGCTCAGGCTATGCTGGAAATGGGGGAGGAGAGCATCTGGCTGCCCATGGCTTATGACGCGGTCACCCGCGCTCTTCCGGATGGACGTCTGGCTATGCTGGGCAGCGACGCCGCGGTGGCTGATTCTGCCGCAGTGGGAGAAGTGTGCTTCCGGGCTTTTGAAAAAACAGGGGATCCCCTTTTTATTCAGGGCGCAAAGGACATGCTGGATTATCTAATGAAAAAAGCCCCCCGAACGAAGGAAGGGGCGATCTGCCATAATACCCGTTCGTTCCATGAGGGTTTTTCTCCCTTCCAATTGTGGGCGGATGCTCTTTACATGGTACCCCCTTTCCTGAGCGTGATGGGGGAAAGCATGGAAGCCTGGCGGCAGATACAGGAGTATGTGCGGGTGCTGCAGGATCCGGAAACAAAGCTGCTTTTCCACATCTGCGACACGAGCACCGGGCGCTTTATCCGGCGGGTGCGCTGGGCTACCGGTAACGGCTGGGCCGTGCTGGGGATCACGCGCTGTGCGGAGGAAGCAAAAAACCAGGGAAAGGACGAGATCGCTTCTGCGCTTTATGCGCTTGTGAAGGAGCAGATCCTTTCCATGCAAAGGTTCCAGCGGGAGGACGGACGCTTTAACGATATTCTGGATGATGAAAATTCCTTTGCGGACGGGACGTCGGGGCTGATGTTCGCTGCTGCAGTGTATCGGAACATCCTTGCGGGAAACCTGCCGGAGGAAATGAGCCTCTGTGCAGACCGGGCTGTTGCCGCTGCTGAAGAACACATCGATGCTTATGGCATTCTGCATGAGGTGTGCGGATGTCCGGATTTTGTTGCTCCCGGAACCTCTGCGGAAGCACAGGCAGCCTATCTGATGGCCCGGGTATGGAAAAGAAAAGTGAATGAATAACAAAGGAAAGCAGGAAATAAGGAATGCGTGATTTTTGTTGGTTCAATCCCATCCGGATCGTGCTTGCCCAGATTCTGTGCCCGCAATGTGATAGACGGGCTGCATATTTCCTCAGGGCACGGCTACTGGCCTTATCAGAACTGGGGTGTGGAAACGGAGGGCGATCCCCGTCTTACGGTCGACTTTGGCCGCGAAGTGGAGATCGACCGGGTGGTTCTGTACCTGAGATCCGATTTTCCGCATGATGCATGGTGGGATAAAGCCGTTTTGACCTTTTCGGATGGGGAGAGTGTGAACATGTATCCGGAAGGCAAGAAAGGTGCACAGGTTTTCCCTGTGGGAATGCACCGGACACGCTGGGTGCGTCTGGAGGGATTGAGAAAAAGCAGCGATCCCTCTCCTTTCCCGGCACTGAGGCAGATGGAAGTGTATGGCCGGGATTGATAAAATTGCCAATAAGTAAACCGGAGACAGGAATGGAAGACACTCCTTCTCCGGTTTGCTTTCTTTTTCATTTTCAAAAGCAGCATTCTTCCGCGGCCTTCAGCCAGGCAGCCAGGCACTCCACAGTGCTTTCTTTTTTCAAGGAGGGGAGTCCCTTCTGATCCGCTTCATCCGGAAACAGGGGAACATGCAGAAATCCTACCGGTATACCGGTGTTTTTCATCGCCTCAAGAACCGTGTAAAAGGCATCGTTGCACACGAAAGTCCCTGCTGAATAGGAAAGGCGAATGGGAAGAGAGGAAACACGGGTGATCATTGTATGAACGGGGAGGGTGGAAAAAATGGCGTCCGGTCCGTCCGGAAGAACCTTTTCATTCCAGGGGCGGTTTCCCTCATTGTCGGCAATGGAAGCGTCACGGAGATTGATGGCAACGGTTTCCGGGGTAACACAGCTGCGGCCGCCTGCGACCCCGGTGAGCAGGATCATGCGTGCGCCGCATTCCTGCGCTGATCTTAGAACCGCTTTTCCGGCTTTTCCGAACACGGTGGGGATTTCCTTACGGATGATCTCCATTTGCCCTATCCGGTCTGGCAGGGAAAAAACGCACTCCTTCGAGGGATTGACGGGATCGCCGCCGAAGGGCTCAAAGCAGGTGACGAGGCAGACGGGCATGATGTTACCTCCTGTTATCGTAAAAGACAATTCATCAGGATCGCAGAGGTATAGCTTTTTTCCGGTGCGGGGTCAAAGCCTGTGATACGAAAGCCTTGTTTTTCCAGGAAGGCAACGGCGCCGCTGTCATCAAAGGGCACGCGGGCGGTGATGCCGCCGCTGCCTGAAAGACGCAGCTTTTCCTTCACCCTGTTCATCAATAGCGTGCCGTAGCCCCTGCGGCGGTAGCCTTCAAACACGCAGAAAGTCTCCAGCATGGCGGAGCTCAGATTTTCACCCCCGGAAACCTCCGCAAGGCCCCGCACACCGGTGTCATCCAGCAGGCCGAGCACGCGGCTGTCGCTGCGCTGAAGAAGGGAGAAAGGCCTTTCCACATGCTTTTTCTCCTGCTTCTGTTTGCTGATGAGAATGCGGGTCGTTTCATCGGAGGAGTCGTATTGTGCCGTCCAGACGGCATAGCTGTCGTAGGTGAGCAGCAGCAGTTTTCCTTCACAGGCACTGCGCTCGAGTTCAATGATGCGCATAATGTTCCTCACTGATCTTGATAAAAACAGTGTAATACATTCCATACGGAATAGCAAGAAAAGAGTTCAAACTCCTGTAATTCATCTTGTTTTGCGGTTGCGGAAGGATTATAATGCGTTCGTTTGATGCTTTTTGCACTACAGGAGGAAGCAGGATGCGTACGCTCGGTTCCGGCAATGACCTTACTACGGGGGTCGTGTGGAAAAAACTGATGGGGTTCTTTTTTCCGGTGCTGTTCGGGCTGCTGTTTCAACAGTTCTACAACACGGCGGATGCGGTGATCGTGGGCACCTTCATTGGAGATAAGGCTCTGGCTGCGGTAGGCGGCAGCGCCACCGCACTGACCAATCTGGTGGTGGGGTTCTTTACCGGCCTCAACAGCGGAGCCTCGGTGATGATCTCCCAGCGCTTCGGTGCGGGAGATGATAAGGGACTTAACAAGGTGCTGCATACCGCCGTGGTGTTCTGCTGCGCGATGGGGTTCCTTTTGTCGGTGTGCGGCTATGTTTTCACTCCCGCGGTGCTGCGGCTGATGGATACGCCGGAGGATATTTTGGAAGACAGCGCGCTGTATCTGCGCATTTATCTTTGCGGAGCGATCCCGCTTCTCATGTATAACCTGTTCCAGGGAACCCTGCAGGGAGTGGGGGATTCAAAGCGTCCTCTTCGATACCTGATCATCAGCTGCGTTCTGAATATTTTGCTGGACACCCTTTTTGTGGCATGGCTTAAAATGGGTGTGGCCGGAGTGGGGATCGCATCGGTGATCTCGATGGTGGTGTGCATGCTGATGGCTTTGATCCACCTAATGCGGGTGGATGGGCCTCACCGGATCCGGATACGGGATCTGAAGGTGGATTGGCTGTCCCTGAAACGCATTCTCAAGATCGGTTTGCCCTCCGGGCTGCAGAGCAGCCTGTATGGCATCAGCAATGTGATCATCCAGTCGGCTGTCAACAGCTTTGGAACAATGGCCGTCGCGGCCTGGACTGCCAGCTCCAAATTGGATGGATTCTACTGGTCCACCAGCAATTCCTTTGGCATCACGGTTTGCGCTTTTGCGGGTCAGTGCTACGGGGCCGGGAAGACCGACCGCATGAAGCAGGCTACCCGCACCTGCATGAGGATCGCGCTGGTCGTAACGGTCCTGCTGTCGGCAACGCTTCTTTTGATCGCCCGCCCGGTGTACGGAATATTTGTGAGTGACCCGGCGGTGATCGACAGCGCGATCGAAATGATGATATATATCGTTCCCACTTACTTTGTGTGGACGTTTATCGAGGTGCTTTCCGGCACCTTCAGAGGCGTTGGAGACACCTTCCGGCCCATGATCATCACCCTGACCGGCACCTGCGGGATCCGCGTGCTGTGGATGCTGCTTGTGGTGCCTGTGTGGCACACGATCATGGCGGTGTGCCTGGTATACGGCATTTCCTGGGTGATCACCGCTGTTGCGTTCATTTTGTATTATCGCAGCGGAAAGTGGCTGAGATAAGTACGCGAATTTGGTTTTGGAGTAAAGCCGCTTAAATGAGCTTCATTGCCGGTCAGGAGGGGTCGGGAATGAAGCTCATTTGCGTCAAAGCACAGGAGAGCATTTCCCGGGGGTCATTTTTGCTGTTCAGCCAATCCTCCTTCATGGATAGGGGAAGCATGACCGGCATGCGGTCGTGAATGAAGGAGATCTCCTCTGCCGGGACGCGGGTGAGCACGGTGCACACCGGCTTTTCCTGTTCAAACCGATACAGCCCCGCCAGGAAGAAAAGGCCGGTATCCCGGGGCTTTAAGGTGTAGCGAAGCTTTCCCGTTTCTTTTTTCTCCCATTCAAAATAGTGTTTGGCTGGAAGAAGGCACCGGCGCTCAAGCATTCCTTCCCGGAAAAGCGGCTTTTGCAGAGCGGTTTCACTGCGGGCGTTGAAGATCAGACGCCCATGCAGGCTGTAGCCCCATTTCATTGCAAAGGGATGAGATACCCCGCTTCTTGATCTGCACAGCACCGGAATCGTATCGCCGGGGCAAAGCTCTCCGCTGATTTTGACGGGTCCTGTGTGGTTCAGGTTTTTGATCAGTTCCATCAGTTCTTCACTCACATCATTTTCCGGAAGGTAAAATCGTCCGCACATAAATTACTCCTTCCCGTTCAGCAGCTTCATTGCCTGTTCATAACAGGCTGCGCTGGCGGCGACCACACCGCCGGGCATGGAAAAATCAATGCCTCTGCCGGTGAAGGGCATGGCAAAGCGGCCGCCCGCTTCCGTGACCAGCAGGGAGCCTGCAGCATAATCCCAGGGCTTCAGCGTGTATTCAAAATAGATCTCCGTGCGGCCGCTGGCCACATTTGCAAGGTCGATCGCCGCGGAACCGCTTCTGCGGATATCCGCACACGAATAGAGGAAGCGGAGCGCGGAGGAAAGGCTTTTTTCTGCCAGCTCCGGGTCGTAGGGACTGGTGCCAAAGGAAACCAACGCCCGATCGAAGGAAACGCAGGACACGCGGATCGGCTTTCCGTTCAGGAAAGCGCCCTCTCCCTTTCGGGCGAAGAACATTTCATCGGTATAAGGTTGGTAAATAAAGCCCAGAATGGGTGTGCGGTCTTTTGTCAGCGCAACGGAAACGGCACTCATGTGCATATCGTGGATCAGGTTGGTGGTGCCGTCCACCGGATCGACGATCCAGGTATATTCATCGGTAAGCAGTTCATTTTCCTGTTCCTCGCCGATAAAACGGCTGCCGGGAAGAAGCTGGGTCAGCTCTGTTTGCAGAAGGGACTGCACCGAGCGGTCCATCGTGGTGACGAAATTGGCATGTCCTTCCTTCTGATCTACGGAGAATTCTATTCGGGCGGTGATCATTTTGCCAACGCGGCGAAGAAGAGCTTCGACCGGGGTAATGACAGCGGAAATATCGGTCATGCTTCCACCTTCTTTTGTTCTGCAAGTTTTTTGAGCAGAGCATCGCAGCACAGGCAGATCTGCTCATATACTTTTTCAAAATTGCCGGTGTACCAGGGGTCTTCGATCTCTCCGATGCCGGCAAAGGAACCCAGCAGACACAGCTTTTTTTCCGGGTCCCCACCCGTGATGCGCTCTGCCCGGCGCAGGTTACTCTGTTCCATACAGGCGATCAGGTCGTACTGCTGATAATCTGCTTTCGTGATCTGCCGCGCGGCATGGGGATAAAGCGGCACATGATGCTTTTCCAACACCCGCCTGGCCGGGGGATAGATGGGATTTCCGATCTCTTCTGTGCTCACTGCGGCAGAGGAAACGGTGAACCGCTCCTGCTTGCCGCTTTCCTGCAGCTTTTTTCTCAGGATCATTTCCGCCATGGGAGAACGGCAAATGTTGCCGTGACAGAGGAATAGTACGTTAATCATATCGTTTTTCCTTGTTTTTCAGGGTTTAGTACCTTTTATTTTCATTTGCCGTCATCATATATGCATATTCAGTCATATTTTGTGTCATCTGCACAATTACCGCCGGGATCATGAGCTTCATCGTGTTTATTGTTTTTCCATTTGTTATTCGGTTCAAGAGGCAATGAGCCGAACATTTCGGGGTTTTCCAGCACGGAAACCTGTCCATCGCGACGTTTATACATTCTGAGACCTCCTGTTGTGCAGGGTTTAACGCGAATCCTTGACTCTGCTGCACCTATTATACCACAAAACGGACTCTATCCACGGATTTTCTTATGTTTTTGGGATTCGTTGGAGATATTATTTATACCGACATTTATACCGGCAATCTTTTGAACAAATGGGTGGGTGCTATATTCAACGTGGTGACTACCTGTTTCCCGATCTGATCTTGCCGGATGAAGAACACCACCAAATCGGAAAGTATGGACTGATGCGAATGAATTACCTGAAGGAATATCGGCCTTCCATCTATAATCAACTGATCCTGATGGGTAAGCTGTATGTCCACCGGGGCGAGATCGAGCAAACTTGTCAGGAACGGTTGGAGCGCATCATCGTGCAAATGAAAGAAGCAGAAGGAGTTACTGAAGCTCTCAAAGCAACAGACCAAATGGAATGGGTACGAAGGATGAACAACATTCACAACCGGGCAGAGGAAACCATTTTGAACGAGCTTGTTTACAGATCATTTTTTCTGACCTTACCAATCGCCCCGGCATTTATGTCGGGGATTTCCTTTTATGGAACTCGTTTCATATTGACAAACGGTCGGTTAACCGATATAATCATTGTGAAGAAAGAAGGGATGAACATGACGATGCAATCCATGCTGCGAGAAAAGAATCTGTCCATGTGTCGCCTGGCGCAGATCAGCGGGGTGCCCAAGACAACTGTGATTGATATATGCTCCGGCAAAAGCGATATTGAAGGCTGCACCGCAAAAACGGTCATGCAGCTTTCCCGTGCGCTGGGCTGCACCATGGAAGAACTGATGCAGATCGACAATGCCCGTTATGACCGATCAACCGGACTACCCAAGGATGAAAGCTATCTGGAAAAGGGCCTCCCGGTTTACCTTCAGAAATCTATCGCAGCCATGCAGGCATCATGGACGATCGTGGACAATGGCGGAAAAGATCTGCATTGGGATATTTACTGGAGCGATTTGAACGCTGATATCAACAGTGCGGAAACGGAGCAGGAGATTTCCAACGACCAGGCCTGGTATCTCCGCCTGAAATATCTGCGGATGGAAAAGGATGATAATGTATGATTGATTTTAGCAAATTGCAACGGCGAAACAAGACATATGCCGGCGCAAATGGCAGTAAGATCGCGGTGATGTATGAGGATGAACTGTATATGCTCAAGTTTCCCGGCATTGCCAGACAAAACAAAGACATGAGCTATGCCAATGGCTGTATCTGTGAGTATCTTGGCTCCCATATCTTTGAGATCGTGAGCATTCCGGTACAGAAAACGCTGCTTGGCACATTCAACCGGAACGGCAAAGAAAAGATCGTTGTGGCCTGCAAGGATTTTACCACAACGGATACTGTGATCCAGGACTTTGCTTCGTTGAAAAACACGATCATAGATTCCGAACACAACGGATATGGAACCGAATTATCTGATATTCTGATGGCGATGGATGAGCAGCAGGCGATTGATCCCGATGTGCTGAAGCAACGGTTCTGGGATATGTTTATCGTAGATGCGTTAATTGGCAACTGGGACCGTCACAACGGAAACTGGGGCTTTCTGTATAACAGCAGAACGGACGAAATGACACTGGCCCCGGTATTCGATTGCGGCAGCAGTCTTTTCCCCCAGGCTGATGATGACATCATGCAGGCTGTCCTGGACGATCCGGCGGAACGGGATGTGCGTATTTTTAAGATCCCCCTTTCCGGCATCCGACAGGATGGACAGAAGATCAATTATTATGATTTCATTTATTCCGGGAAAAATCAGGACTGCAACGCGGCGCTGAAGAGAATCCTGCCCCGAATTGATATGAAGAAGATTGACCTAATGATTGATGAAACGCCGTTTATCACTGATCTGCGAAAGCGATTCTACAAAATAATGCTCGCGGAACGGAAGGAAAAGATTCTGGACCGTGCTTTGCGGAAAATTTGAGATTGGCATTACAGAGAAAGTTCAGCCGGGAGCGCGGTTCCCGGCTTTTCTCTATGCGTTTGTTTATTGTATTCTCTTTCAAATGACAAATAAATGGTGAACAAAACCCTGTTTCTTTTCGTCTATATATATGGAACAGAGATGCCTGGTAAGCATTGATGTTTACTTTTTCTCAAGAGGTATATGAAATGAAAAAAAGATGGATTGTTCTGCTTTCGTTCCTGCTCATTCTCGTTTGCGTATCTGCGTCAGCCGATAACATGAGATCCTTGCCGGA
>JAZLIA010000028.1:0-13563 GCA_045617125.1 Clostridia bacterium
AGAAATTAATAGGGAGTATCAGACCAGAATGTATATCGCCAATCACTATGTATCTACGATAGTAGAAATTAATAGGGAGTATCAGACGTCACAGTTTATCGCGCTGGTTCCGTATCTACGATAGTAGAAATTAATAGGGAGTATCAGACAAGAATAGCTTTCACCCTTCCCTTCGATCTACGATAGTAGAAATTAATAGGCAGTATCTGACAACCGTGGGCAAGCGTGATCCAGACCGATCTACGATAGTAGAAATTAATAGGGAGTATCAGACACAGGGGTTCGCCTTTTTTCGTGCAGATCTACGATAGTAGAAATTAATAGGGAGTATCAGACAATAACCCCGATCGGAATAAGCTACAGCATCTACGATAGTAGAAATTAATAGGGAGTATCAGACGTACCGAGATACCGTTTGACCTCAATATCTACGATAGTAGAAATTAATAGGGAGTATCAGACCACATGCCCAGATCGCTTCGGACGCGTATCTACGATAGTAGAAATTAATAGGGAGTATCAGACGGTTTTTGTGAATACCATGCTGGGCATCTACGATAGTAGAAATTAATAGGGAGTATCAGACCTGGACGAAGCGCTTATCCAGCGGCTTCTATCTACGATAGTAGAAATTAATAGGGAGTATCAGACACATGCGAAAGAAGTTTGTGACGAGTTATCTACGATAGTAGAAATTAATAGGGAGTATCAGACGAGGGAGTGAGGCTGAATGAAGGTTTGGATCTACGATAGTAGAAATTAATAGGGAGTATCAGACCTTGTTAAGGATACGGCGGGAATCTAATCTACGATAGTAGAAATTAATAGGGAGTATCAGACTCGATGTCGAAGGGCTTGCAGTTGAAATCTACGATAGTAGAAATTAATAGGGAGTATCAGACCTCTGCCTGTGCGGCGGTCGGAATGTTGATCTACGATAGTAGAAATTAATAGGGAGTATCAGACCTTTGTTCGCTGCGGAAGTTTGACAGAGATCTACGATAGTAGAAATTAATAGGGAGTATCAGACTAACCGTTCACCAGTGTGTCCATCCTGATCTACGATAGTAGAAATTAATAGGGAGTATCAGACGTTGTTTTTGATCCGCCACATCTCATATCTACGATAGTAGAAATTAATAGGGAGTATCAGACAAAGTGCGAACGATACATAGAGATCATATCTACGATAGTAGAAATTAATAGGGAGTATCAGACCCTTGGCTCTCCCCTTTTCACATAAAGATAAGCCCCATTTTGTTCACATTTTACAACCTTGAACCCAATTTGCCTCATTCCGACACCCCCTATAAAGATATTATAACCATAAACACGGGGGTTTGCAATATCATTGAACGATGAGCAGATCCGCATCATCATGAGCACAATAGCCGTATCGGATCACTTCTGAAGATTCATTCATTTTGAAGATATAAACACTGTCGTTCTCATCAAAACTTTTTTTGAAGCGGCTGTCGATATCATCCATAATGTTGTTCAAAATGCGGTCACTGTTATCGATTTGATAAACCGAATACTGTAAGCGGCTTCCGAATTTTTGAATATACTTATTGAACCGTGCACGCTTCTTATCATCTGAAATGTCATAACTGATCAGAACCAAAGGTAATCTCCCCCTTTCTGTAAAACGGGAACCGCTCTGCTTCCGTTCCCTTCATGAAGCACCGATAGAATTGCTGAATATACAGAAAAATCATGTCTTTTTCCGCCAGGAGCGCCTCCAGAAACAGCTTTACATATTTGGGCGAATTCGCCCAGGAAAGCTCATAGCGGTGATTGATGAACGTAAAATCCTTCTCTCCGATCTGAGAGAGATGATATCCTTTCTTCACCGCAGCATCGATCAGAACCCGGAACGGTTCAACCAAATCACACACCAGCGACTTTCGCATATAAAATTGCGTATGTAAAATACCGCGATAGGTATCAAAGCCATACGCATTCAGCAGTGCCTCCACAAAAGAGAACAGAACGGTATAACCAATATCCAGTGTGCTGTTGATCCAATCCCGTTTCACACGGGGTTGTCTGCCCTGCCAGGGCATATCACTGAAAAAATGACGGAAATAGAGTTTTGAAGCCAGGCCTTCATAAGCCATGACGGTGCTGCGGCTGTCGGAAGATGACACCTCCGCATAATATCCTTTCAAGCTTGTCATCGCATCCCGGATTATTATGTTTTTATTTCGTTGGCTCGCAAGCGCGTCATATTGACCGGCGATCTTATTACGGATCAGGTGCTTCGCCAGCTCCGGGTTCTGAAAGGCATATTGCTTTTCCTTCAAAAGCGTGTTTCCATCCTTGAGGCCCCCGATCATCGCATAATAACGAAAGCTGGGTGTGAACAAGGCAAAGCCGAAGCCAAACTTCAACGCTTCCTGGATCATCGCCGTGGTAAGGCTGATGTGCCCTATGATCAGGATGAGAAAAAGCCGATAGCAGCTTACCTGTAGCTTGGTCTTTCCCTCCTGGTCCATCACAATGAGATTCCCATTCAGAAGGCGTATCTTTTCTCCCTCACGGGCAAGCACCACGATAATCTGTTTTTTATCAAAATCCGGTACACTGAGCATGATCTACTCTTTTCTTGTGTAGGAGCAAAGCGGCTCATACACACATTTTTCGCATTTCAGAGAATTGGTTTGTTCAAACCCTTCCAGCGACATCGTTCGCAGGGCATTCACCGTGTTAACAAAGCCGCTAAAAAGACGGGGATCCTCCTCAGGAAGCGGGATAGGGTGATTCACATTATCCAGCATACTGTGAATGCGCAGGCTTTTTACCGTGTAACCCATTTCACGAAGGGCGAAGCAATAAGCATAAAGCTGATACACCTGACCGTCATACACCGCCGATATTTTTCGCTTCCGCTCGGTAAGCATACCGGTAACGGTGTCAAAAAGATCAATCTTGCCCGCAAGGCCGTATTGATCGCAATAAACCTCTAACCCCTGCAGCACGGTTTTTCTTGTGCTGTACTCGTGACGATCCACATTTTCATGCATAGCTGAGCCCTGCAATTGCTCGTGAGACGCATAGGAAAGCTTATCCAGCCCAGCATCCACCAAATGAAAATAGATGGATGCCGGGCAGAACACAAAATCATTCAGCAGCGATGCCGCAATCGGCTCTTCCATCGCGGTCATTCCCGAGCTGTGAAGGTTTGAGCATACTGCAGCCACTGCGCGCTGGTCATCGGCGCACAGGACTTTTCAGCCCCCTGCTCATGGATCTGTTTCACCAGCCATAAGCCTTTCCTTGCGATATTATAAGCCCCGTTTGCATCAGCATCCTGAGGAAGCACCGTTCCAGCCTTGCGGGAATCGTAGAACCTGCCCGACATATTTGCCACCGGAGAAACAAGATAATCCACATCTGTTCCGGTAATGCTGTTGCGCATCTGTAATGTGAGCGAAAGCAGCTTCGTAAGCCGCACAAAGAAAGCTTTTTCTGTTTGCCGTGCTATGGCGGGACGAAGATCCTGTTCTGAGGTATCAATGCCATAATCGTTCATCAGGCAAAGAATCTGTTCGGTAAGGTTCACCGTTTCCTGATCCCACTGATTATTCTTTTGTTCATTGCGGAAAGAACGGACGCGCTCGCCATGGGTGCAGATCACCCATTTTTTCACATAGGAAGCCTCCGTTTTTGGGAAATAGGTAAGATCGGTCACAAATTCAAACCAACCCTGTTCCGGAGCATAACGGATGCAATCAAAGGAGGAAAAGAACTGCCTGGAGCGTTCTATGGTTTCATAACGGGGATGGAGCAAATCGGCAAAGCCGGTGGTAGGGTCAATTTTGCTCGTGAGCCAGGCGGGCACATAAAACAGGATGCCATTCTGCCCCCGCATATCATTATAAGAGGTAGTGGGCGTTGCCAGCTGATAAGCGTGGAAAATACCGCCCCGCGCAAAAACATCACGGTGCTTATCCACCATAAAGCTCAGCTTGTCACAAAGCATTTTTTCAAACTTCTGATACACCGATTTTTCCACCGCCGAACGGGTGTTTTTGAAACCGGAATTGAGGTTTTCCATCACAATGATCGCGTTATACTTTTCCACCAGCATGCATATACGATGCACCGCCTGACTAAGATAGCCTTCCTTGATATTTTTGATGCTTTCAATAGTTTTCCATTCCCGACGTTCGCTGAGACGCTTTTGCTCCCGCTGATTCAGCAGATCGTGATAATCAGTCACATACCGAACGCTGTCCTTCTCATTTTCGATCAGGTTGAGGGAAAACTGCTCGGCAATGTTAGCATGACCGTCGATCACACTCACATAAAGCAGGTTGCGTTCACCCCGGTCAATGCCGATCACATAGGTTTCATCCGAAGAAGCGATCTGCTCCCGAACCGCTTCGTTCAAATGCGCATTCTTTTCGTTATGCATGGCTTTGAAGTTGAGTGCGATCGGCATGTGCAATTCAAAATGATCCAGCGTGTAACGCTTATCCTTGATAAGGTCATAATCAAAGGTGCTCTGCTCCTTTACCTTCAGGGGGTTCTTATTGTTAATCGGCTGACCTGCGGGATGCACCGTTGTGTTTTCCATCTTCAGGCTGGCTTTGCGGAAATAAACCTGTGCCCCGCCCTGCAGACGAATGGAACCATCATTCTTCTCGTCAAACAAGGCTTTGAAATAAAGCGTATGCAGGTTGGGAGTGCCGTGGCTGAAAGGAGAAAAATCCTTGCTCCATATTTCAAACAGATAGCCCATGCCGCGGTTCACCAGTGAAAGCAAACCGTTAAAGTTGATGGGGGTGCGGGTGATGCGATAGCAGCTGTTGGATACATCCGCGTAGAACTCAGCAATATTCTCATACTGATCCGCTGGCTTCCAATCGAAAGCAAAATCTTTATAGGATTCATGTCTTGAGAAACCAAGCTTGAAATAATCGATGATCCGGTTGAGTGAATCACGATAGCGCACAGGATCCTTTTTACGGTATTCTGTTTTGAAATATCCACCATCATAAATATCGATCACATCATCCAGGGGAAGATCATATTTCTCCACTGCCGGAGCATAACGATCCCCTTTGGAACGGACAAACAAACGCGGAACATTTTTATTATCCGGTTTCTGAAACGCATATTCAAGCCACACCGCAGGGCAGGTTCTCACATTCCGTAACAGCACAGCCCGATCCGCTTCCATAATCGTGGTGGCTGTAATGAACAGGAAGTAATGGCCGTCCTTCATGAAAAGGTGGGCTTCACGGCTGCCCCACTCCTCCTTCTGTGCCCAACCGGACAGAAAATCACTGCGGTTAAACATCACACGGATCTTATCTGTGCTAAAGGGCTTCTGCGTGGCATAATTGCGCACCCGATCATAGAGCAGATCCAGAACAGACAGTTTTTCCGAAAATTCCTCATAACGGCCATAGAAAAGCGGATCTTTATCCGCTTCCTCGCCATCGCCAGCAAAGAGGGAAACAAAATGCTGCAGGTCCTTCGCAGAATCCAGAAGGGATTTAATCCGGGTGATGCTTTCATCATCCCTGATCAGTTGACTTGTTTCGGGGTAGGGTGTTGAAAGCAGCACAGAAGCTTCCTCCCGTGCGGTGCAGAACAACTCATACAGGGCCTCCATCCTTTCCGCCGCGCCGGAAGAAATCGATACAGACTGCCCCTCCGGAAGAACCAGCATTGCCGCATTGCTGATCGCCGCAAGAGAAAAGCTGCGGCAGGCTTTGAAATATTTCTCCTTTGCTTTTTCCATCGCCTCCGCCGTGCGAATGGAATCAGAGCAGCTCTGTTCAAAAGCCCGTTCCAGTCCATCACTTACAGTGCGCCAGGAACCAAACACCAGATTGGAAAAAGCAGTAAGATCCGTATCATTGGCAACATAAATATGATCCTGATCAAACTGATCCAGCCCGGAAAGCAGCTCCATCAAGCCGTCAAAAGCTGGCTGCAGCTGAGACAGGCATTCCTGAATATTGGAAAGCAACTGTTCATCCGAAGCATACATTTCTGGAATGAAGGATACGCTTTCCCGGTCGCTCAGGATCTGCTTGAAAAGCGGCTTCAGTTTGGGCAGCTTCTGCCCGGTTTGCTGAGAATAAAGGTTGATCGCTTCATTCAAACCCTGCACCTTTTCGCTGCCTGGCTTCGTGTAGCCGCCAAGATACTGGTTGAACACATCGATTCCCTTCTGGGAAAGGAAACGATTGAAGGAAGTGACCTTGAAGATTTGCTCCCCAGTAAAGCCTGTGACCGGTTCCATTTGGCGATCCACCCGCCGAACTTCATCAGCAGGAAGGGCCGCGCTCACACTTTTCCAAACCTTGATATCATCCAGAAATTTGGGAAGGTTTTGCTTAACGATTCGATAAGCAATTTCCGTGTGCTTACCTTCGCCAGTGTACATATTAGCCCGGTTCTGGTTATAACCGGTAAAGAAGGTCCAAAACTGTTCCCAACTTTTCAGCAGCTTTCTCTGATCCTCCGTTTTCACAAAAGCGGGGAGCGTACTGCGTATCATATTTTTGTCTGAGAGGTTTTTAAACTCTGCCATCCGGTCTTTATTATCCCCGCCCTGAAGCTCAAAAGCAATGGTTTTCATCATTTCAGTTTCCAACGCTTCCAAAGCTTCCGTGTCATTCTGAACATAAAGCTGTTCATAATTGAGCAAAACTTCCTCGCTGAATTTAAAAGTCGAAAGGTTTTTTTCCATATAATGCTTATGGTAGGCATCCAGAATTTGTTTTACTCCGGCATAATCATCGGCACGCTTCTGATCGTTCTGCAAAACACAGTCCCGTTCCATATTATCCAGCGTCTCCGCCTGAGGGATCAGACTGAACCGCAGGGTTTTGGAAACCGGGTACTGATCGGTAAAGGATGAAATGTTCATAAGCCCTCCTTGATACATTATTAATTAATTTTCGAGTAAAGCAACAATTCTTCCTTTATTATATCATAAAAATTTCAGAAACGGGGAAATTTATACAGACTCTTCAAAATTTAATACTTAGGTTATGTATTCACTGTTGCTCCCGAAATAGGACACGCTGTTTTGCATCTTTATGACAGCTCCGCTTTTATAGAGGATAACAGTACGCTTTCTAAAAAACAGACATCAAAAAACAAGCTGTTTATTCGTTTCAGACCGAGTCGGCCGCGACCGGATAAGCAAAAAGTGCTTCGGAGGTCCGGATTCCTGCCGATTCCAAAGAACATCGAACACGACCTGTGCAGCAAAAACTTGTTATGCTAAAACTTTACATAGAAGTATATTGACGAAATGAAAACTTCTATGTAAAATATGGATCATACAAGTGTGCTGGGAGGTGTTTTCCAGTGGATTTCATGATATATTGAGGATATATTGAAATGAAAAAGATGGATTCGTTGGGACTTATGATGTGCCGCTATCAGGCGGCCCTTTTCGAAGCCTCCATTCAGCATACGCAGTGCAGTTCCGCGATCTTTATACGCAGATTTATGAATTCTGACCTTGCAAAACGAATGGACAACGCGGGCTTCCTTTTTGATTCGTTGGAAATCACCTCTGCAATAGACGAAGTGGAAACACAATATGGCTTAAGCTCATACGGTGCGGAAAAATACTCCACGGAAGAGCTGCACTGGATCGGATACATTTATCGTTATTGGGCCTATTCGAGCAATAAATCAAGCAAGCAGATCTACAAAATGTTGAAACCGGGCAAGCTGAAAAAGCTGTTCTTCCCATATCATTCATTAGACCCGGCCCAGGCAATAGAAAGGATCATGGAAGATCTTGAACCGATAAAAGAGCATGATCTCAGCGACATTGCCGCGGGAGTGGCCGTCATAAGAAAAATACGCAGCAAATGGAATGATCAGCATGGATAACAGAGCAGGAATCCAGGCCCATATCCGCGATGAAAAGCAAAGCCCGGATGCGTCCAAACGCATTCCCGGTGAACTGAAAAAGCGATCATGAGTTTGCAGAACATGCCTGAGCGTGACAAACCTCCCGACAGCATGATCTATGTGCACAGCGAATATCATTATCTCGCCTGTGAGCACTATCGCATATTCTGCCTTCCGAACGGTGATACTGTTAAGATCATCCGAATACTCCCCATATTACAGAACTGCATGCGAGTGTTATTTGAGTGATCTCCTGGCACTAAATATGTCTGCACCCCGTCAATTGATCTTTGACGGGGTGCATCTTTTTCTTTATCATGATCATCAAAAGATGACCGATCTTATTTTAAACACTTCCCAGCGCATCCAGGAGCTTACCGATCTCGATCGGCTTTGTGACGAAGCCGTCCATCCCGGCCGCCAGAGCCAGCTGCCTGTCCTCTTCGAACGCATTGGCGGTCATAGCGATAATGGGCATAGCAGCCGCAACGAGAAGCGCGGAGCGCCAGATGAGGTCCGCTTCGCTTTTTCTGTTTCGTAAGCGATTGCCCTGTTTCCTCATCCTTCACCACAGGCCGCCGCAGAGATCCGTGTGCTCATGAGTATTCTTCCTTGGGCTGCCGATGGCTCAAAAATCGTTATTTCGTCAATCCTTTCATGGTTTCAAACAGCACCTTCACATCGACCGGCTTGGCTACATGCGCGTTCATGCCCAGCGACAGGGATTTATCAATATCCTCCTTGAACGCGTTTGCCGACAGGGCAATGATCGTTGCCTTGTCTCCGCCCGGCATCGCACGGATCGCCTTTGTCGCCTCATAGCCATCCATCACCGGCATCTGGATATCCATCAGAATGAAATCATAATACGCTATGCCCTTTTCGGAAACGGCCTGGACCGCAAACTGACCGTCCTCAGCGGTGTCGATGATGAGCCCGACCTCCTCAAGGATCTCGGTCGCGATCTCACGGTTCATCTCGTTATCTTCGACCAACAGCACTTTCTTCCCGTCAAAGCTGAATTTCTTTTCCACAGCACGCTGAGGCTTGTTTTCCTCAACAAATTTTGCTATGGCTTCTTCCTCCATCACGCGCAGAGGGAGCTGCACGGTGAAGGTGGATCCTTCATTCTTCCTGCTTTTCACGCTGATCGTGCCGCCGGCCAGGTCAACGATCTTCTTGACGATGGAAAGGCCCAGCCCCGCGCCCTCCTGACGGGAGACGGTGGAACTTTTTTCTCTGGAAAACGCCTCAAACAGATGCTGCTGAAATTCATCGCTCATGCCGATACCGTTGTCCGACACCACGCAGCGCACGATCACCCTTCCATCCTTTACGGGATAGGGCTGATCTACGATCAGGCGCACTTTGCCGCCATCCGGCGTATACTTGATCGCGTTGGACAGCAGATTGATCATCACTTCATTCGCGTGGACCATATCGGAATAAACATACGGATACGGGATGTTCTCAGCGTCCGTCCTGAAATCGATGCTTTTGGGGATGGCCAGAGAATTGCTCATCACTTCAACGCTTTCGACGAGCCTGCGCACATCCATGGGCTCTTCAGAGATCTCCAGCTTTCCGGATTCGATGCGGCTCATTTCAAGAATATCATTGATCAGATCCAGCAGATGCTCCCCGGCGATCCTGATCTTGCTCAGGCATTCATCGACCCGCTTCCGGTCATCATGGTGCTTGATCGCGATATCCGTATTGCCGAGGATCGCGTTCATCGGCGTGCGGATATCATGGGACATGTTGAACAGAAACTCCGTCTTGGAACGGTTGGTCGCCTCCGCGATCTGAAGATCCATCGTTTGCTTTCTCTGCCGCAGCAGCAGGATAAGCACAACGGCAACGATCAGGGCAAGCACGCCGAACATAGTAATGAAGATATGGGTAATCGCGTTTGTCTGGGTGTCAAAGACCGACATGGGAACCGTCGTAAGGAAATACCAATCGGCAATCTTCATCTTTTCCATAACCATGATGTTCTTTGCACCGTTCAGTGTAAAGATCGCCGTATCGTGTTCCTGACTGGCAAACAGTTCTGCCATGCTGCTGCGGCCTTCAACCTTCGCGTCCTTCATGTCATTGAAAAAGTTATCAAATGACGTGAAGTTGTGGGTTCCCGACATGTTGATGATGTAATTGCCATCCATGTCGATGATGGAAGAATAGCCTTCCCCGTTATAGCTGGTGATCCGCAGTTCATTTTCCAATGTATCGATCGGGAACTGACAGATCAGCCATTCAAAATGATCCTCTCCTACATTGAAATCGACCGGTACCATTTCAAACAGCACCTCATGGATGTTTTCACTGAAATGGACGCTCGTATTCATACGGATCACAAACCGTTCCGTTTTGCCGGCGCATGCATCCGCAAGATAGCTGTTCTTCTCAACAACACCGTTTGACAGGAAGTTTGTGCCTTTCGAATTCAGCAAAGAGAGCTTCGAGGCTGAAGGAATGTCCCGTGCTTTTGCTTTCAGCATGGACAGAAGCTCGTTCGGCCCCTCATAGGAGGTGTTTTCCAGTTCTTTTGCCACACCCTCCATGTTTTCCCAGCGAAGAACGATCGAATTGCGGATGCTGTTCAGGTCATGCTGAGCCAGTTCCTGCATCGAACCCACATTAGCCTCGATGATACTGCTGCTGACTGCTGATGAAAGCATCCAGAATAAACCGGCGAAAGCAAGCGCAAACGCAATAATAACACCAATAATAACAATAGGCTTGGAAGAAATCCCATATATCTGTTTGGTCGTCTGTTCGTTCTTCTTCATAGCCTGCCCCTCATTTTCAGATTCGCCCAATGCGGATGCGCTGCCGTCCAGGATCACTTGTGAAGATCTCTTGTAACAGAATTGATCACAGCATTACAATCCCGGTCAAGCCCGGCGGCAGCTTCCGCTGCGGTCTCTTCACCGGTCAGAAGCTTCTGGGTATGCGGCCAGAACGCCTGACGCACGCCGGCCCAGTTCGGGTTGTTGGCAGTGAAATCAACGGCGTACTGATCATTCTGTGCCAGCTGCTTTCCAAGAGGCAGCTTATCCGCCCATTTGGCTGCGACCGTCTTTGAACAGGGCGCGCCCATGGTGGAATAATCCATCATCTCGGGAGTTTCATAAATAAACTTCAGGAAGTCCTTCACAACCTCGATCTTCTTCGCATCGTTGTTGTCAAAGGCCATAAAGCCGGTGATCCAGTTGGAGTTCGCGCCGTGCGCGTCCGCAGCGGGGAAATTGACATAGCCAAGATTTAAACCGGACATGCCGGTGGCAAGGGCAGAGTTCCACACATAGATGCCGAGCTGACCGTTCATGAACATTTCGGTAATGTCGGCGATCTCCAGCTGCTCGCACTCGGGAGGATAATAACCCTTGTCGTAGTTATCCCTGATCCACTGTAAACCGGCGATCCCTTCCGGCGTATTCAAGTTGAACAAGCCGTTCTCATCAAAGAATTTGGAACCCTGAGCGCGCAGGATGACCATGGTGTGCGTATCGCCCTGGTTGTTCATCGCGTACATCATCATGGGATAGGCGTGCTCCGGCAGCTTTTCCTTCAATGTGGAAAGAACGGTTTCCCACTCAGTCAGGCTCCAGCCCTGGATCACCTCTTCATCCGCAATGAAGGCGTCCAGCCCGCACTGACGGAAAAGATCCTTGTTGTAGCACATGATGTTCTGCAGCGCATAGAAGGGCATCAGATATGTTTTTCCGTTGGAGCCCTTCGACTGTGCCCATGTCGCCTCAGAAAAGTCGTTGCGGATGGCGTCGGAAATGATATCGTCCAAAGGAACGATGTGCCCGTCATAAATATAGCCGGACATGGCGAAATATCCGCCGAAGGATAGATCCGGGCATCTTTCCGTTCCATAGGCGTCAGGAATGTTTTTCTGATAATCGGTCTGCTCAAAATTATAGACCTGACCGTTGCGAAGCGACAAATCATATTTCGTGTATTGCGCGGCAAACTTGTCCCACGCGGCCTTGATAAACTCACTGGTGTTTTTCGTTTCCGGATAAGCCACGCAATCCGCAGTCAGAACAGGAACATTGATAAAGATCTCGACCGCTTCCTTTTTCGGCTCTCCGCAGCCGGAAAGCAAACAGGCGGCCACGACCAGAGTGAGTACCAGAGCAAGAACCTTCGTCATCTTTTTCATCGCTTGATCTCCTTTATTGATTATTGTGTGATCAGATCGTTCAGTTCGTCAGTGCAGATCTCCATTGCGTTCAGCAGCTTATCTGTTTCCCTGTTTTTTGTGAAAATCAGAATCAGAGACAGGAACATATTTCAGGATATTCCTCATTACATTATATTATTGTATCAATTGACAGTCAACACAAAACTGTTTTGACATTCATACATTCATGATCCGAGAAATGCACGGACATTTTCCGCCATCTTCGTAAATAACAGTTGAGGGAACAAGGCCCTGCGCCAACGCCATATCATTTTCCAAATTCCTCTCCGGAATGAAGCTCCAGGAAGACTCATGAACAGAAAGTAACCATTTCACGATGTGACACAATCCATTGCCCGAGCGATCAGATATTGAGCAACACCAGCGACAGGGCAATGATGCCCACCGCGATCAGCTTGCGAAGGCCCGGCTTTTCCCGGAAAAAGAGGATGCCGATCACGGCAATGAGGGCAATGGCGCCCACACTGAAGGCGGGATAGACGATCACCGCGGGCATGGAGCCCAGCGCACTCAAAAGAAAGCGGGAACTGAAATAATTGGGAACGCCGATCGCAAGGCCGAAAAACACGTCCATGAGGACGGGCTTTTTTTTCTCCCTCAAGCCCAGCAAAACGGAACACAGCAGGGCCACCGCGAAGGTGAAAAACAGGTAATGATCCCGGGCATCCATGGTGCCCAGCTTTTCATAAAGGTTGGCGATGGAATCGGTAAAGCCGCTGCACAGCAGCGTCGCAATAAGCGGAAGGCTGCCGCTTTTTTGCCCCGGAAGCGGCTTTTCATACTGGGCCAGCACAATGGCTGTGAGCGCCAGGAGCAGGCCGGGGATCTGCGCCGCTTTCAGCCTGTCACCGAAAACCAAAATGGCGATCAGGGTGGGAATGATCACACCCAATTTGGTGAAGGTGGTGCTCATCACCAGGCCGCAGGAACGGATGGCGTGCCGCATGATGAGAAAGCTGGCCAGATACATCACGCCGCTGAACGCCCCCAGGCCCAGAGCCATGCCCATGCCGGGCTGAGAGGCAAAAAGGCTGGAAGAGCCCATAAAGGCCCGGCTGAGCACGGCACACAGGGCATAATTTACCGCAAACATCGCCATGGAACTGTGTACACGGTTGTTGCTGAGCCGCATGAGCACCGAAATGAGTGCGCTGCTGAAAATGGCAAGAAGAAGATAGAGCATGGCATTTTCTCCGTGACGAAACTGTATGATGGGGAGAATAACGCTCCCATCCGCTATTGTACTGCAAAAAAAGGAACAGGGCAATCGCTTACGAAACAGAAAAAGCGAAGCGGACCTCATCCGGCGCTCCGCGCCACCTTCCCCAACGGGGGAAGGCTTATCTTGTGAGCTACACGCCTGCCGTAAATGTCATGTATGCTGCCAATAACAAACTTGTTGATAACAAACAGGATCGTTCCCACAGGTGACGCGAAGCGTACTAAAT
>JAZLIA010000029.1:0-35755 GCA_045617125.1 Clostridia bacterium
CACGAAGCAAGCTTTGTGGCTGTAGTTGACTCATGAGTGAAATATTGACCTCCACCGGAAAGTCGATTCACATAGAATTGATGTTACCGGTTGGAGGTTTTTCTTTCATCGTTTCTTTGCTATTATCCTATTGAATTGTGATAGCATACATGCTATCATATAACTGTAGATCATTTGCGAGGTAAAGCAATGTTTACGATTGATTTTTATGAGACTGCCAATGGTCAATCTGATGTACGTGACTTCATGGAAGAACTTCGTCAGAAACGTGAATCCAATAAGGATGCACGTATTCAATTCAAACAAATCACTATGTACATCGAATTGCTTGCGCAGAACGGCACTCAGCTTCCTGATAACATCACAAAACATATTGATGACGGCATTTGGGAACTGCGCCCAGGAAATAATCGAGTGTTTGACTTCTACTTTCAGGACGATTGCTTTGTTCTTCTGCATCATTTCCGAAAGAAATCACAGAAAACACCGCAGCGAGAGATTGATCGGGCGAAGGCAGAACGTGCTGACTATCTGAACAGAAAGGGGAAAGAATAATGAGCACCTGGAATGAGTACAAAGATTACGTTCAAGAAGTTGATCCGGACGCGGCAAAGGACATGGACGAAGCTGCAGAGGTTGCTTCCATTGTCTCCGCAATGATAAAGCAAAGAAACGCATTGGGACTCAGCCAAAGAGATCTGGCAGCCATGTGTGAAATACCGCAATCGTCTGTAGCAAGGATTGAGTCTTACAGATCCACACCGAATCTTGAAACATTACTGAAGATTTTCAATCGTCTTGGGCTGAAACTCTCTGTTACCGCTACAAATTGAACCTGTTAACAGCCGGCTATATGTCGGTCTTTTCGTATTCTGGGGTATGGGGCTTGCCCCATCGCGGCGAAGCCGCAAGGGCGATATGTTATTCAAATCGCCCGATACCTCATTAATGCGGCTTCAGGGCTGTTATGTGAGTGATGATGAAGTGACTGAGATTACGGAGTACATTGAAACAAAGACATAACAAATGTGTTCTGATATAGGATCGAAGTAAATATCCGATGACTAAATATACACATCATGATTGAGAAGGTGCATTATGTACGGAGCTGTTCTTGGAGACATTATTGGTAGCCCTTATGAATTTGATATGGGCAAAAAGACCAAAAACTTTCCCTTGCTCTGCGAAAGATCCGTGTATACAGACGATACCGTCATGACCATTGCGATCGGCGAAGCTTTGATGCGTGCGGGAAAAAAAGCCGGCCTCGACACGATCCGGAGCGAAGTGATCCGTTCTATGCGTGCCTGGGGACGGCGTTATCCGTATGCCGGTTACGGCATCGGTTTCAGCAACTGGTTGAATTCCGATCATCCGCAGCCGTATAACAGCTTCGGCAATGGCTCCGCCATGCGGGTTTCAGCTGCCGGATGGTTATATGATTCTCTTGAACGTACACGGGAAGTTGCAAGGGCAACGGCTGATGTTACCCACAATCACCCGGAAGGAATTAAGGGCGCAGAGGCAGTGGCCAGCGTGATATATTTAAGCAGAACCGGTGCGTGGAAAGAGGAAATCATCGAATATGTTGAGAACGAGTTTCACTATGACTTGAGCAGGACAGTAGATGAGATCAGGCCGGGATATTACCATGTAGAGAGCTGTCAGGAGACGGTTCCGGAGGCAATTTCCGCATTTATTGAGGGATATGACTTTGAAGATGTTGTCCGGACAGCGGTTTCTCTCGGAGGCGATTGTGATACGCTGACGGATATTGCGGCAGCTATGGCGGAAGCCATGTATGAAATTCCCAAAGGAATGAAGGATGAAGTCAGAAACCGCATTCCACCAGAAATGACAGCAATACTGGATCAATTTGATAAAATAAAGATATCTCAGGAATAAAGTTTATCGGCAAGATCATGTTCTTTTTTTGCTTCACTCCCTGGATAAACCAAAGTCGTATTGCAGATAATCCGGCAGTGTGTTTTCCATGCGGATATCGAACAAAAATGTTCCGTTCCCGTTATTTGAAGCCCGGCAGTTACCCAATACCCCCTTGCCTACATAGGTGAAAGGCAGCGTGATGCCATTTTCATCAGACACCTTGCGTATAAAAACATAAGCAAAGCGGCAGTGTTGGAGTTTGGAAAGATCACCGTCTGACAGATGGGCTTTCGATTCCCACTGAAAGAGATTAGGCTGCAGGAACTTATCTTGATAGTTCAGCCGGTCTTCCTCGGCAAGATCTTTTTTCAGCGAGGCAAAGATCACGACCACATCATCATAATAATAGGTGCCGACAGCTGTATACCCGGGGTTCTTCAGCAGCTTCAGCTGAACCTGATCCATACGATAATTCTGCCAAAGCTTGAACCCGGTCTCTTCTCCGTTGTCGATCAGGCAGCGTGTGAGGCCATAGTCAAGCAGATCATCGAGATATTCACGCAGCTGACCATCCGGCATGATGTCCAGCGAGAGTATATCCTCTTCACGATGTATGTATTTCAGAAACTCAAGAGCGTGATCAAGTTCAGCAGGCTGGTATGCTGGAATCTGCAGGCGTAGCGATTCAGATAATTTATCAACAGACATTGATGCGCTCATCAATTCTTTGATGATGATAAATTCATGAGGCCGTACTAGCGGCAGAAACCCTGACACATAATTGATGAAGCGGACCTGTTCATCACTGAAGATCGGCAGGTTTTCTTCTCCGATCGCACGAAGGAAATTGTAATAGGAGCAATGCTTCTTCCCAGATGTTTTCACACTCATGAAGCGGACCAGATCCGGTGCGCAATCGCTGTTCAGATAATCCATATGCCTGGGCCAGAATTCGGCGTTGATATACTTTTTGAAATTGAGATAGTCCTGCTTCAGGTATTTTATGGCATTAAAATTTTCTTTGTCGATAAATTCAAGGATCTCTTCTTTGCTGAGATCATCTATATGGATCTCGACACCATATTGCTGCAATGCCAAGGCAGAGAAATCGTCACGAACCAGGGATGCCATCAGCCGCTTTTCTACAACAAAGTTTTCGGCCAGGGAGGATAGCGCGAAGGCGATCTGCACACTGCGCTTATAGCTGTTTCCGATAAAATCCAGCACGGTAACGAATGACTTGTTTGTAAACTTGCGTAAGCCGCGGCCTAATTGCTGTATAAAGATCGTGGATGATTCCGTCGGCCGCAGGAAAAGCACCATATTGACGCCGGGAATATCGACACCTTCATTCAGAATATCAACGGTAAACAGGATCTCCAGTTCAGCTGTATCATTTTGGAGATCATTATATGCTCTGATGCGTTCGCCAATGTTATTCCGCCCGGTCAGATAAGCGGTATGATAGCGGTCCGCCATCGCTTCGCACATCATTCGTGCATGCGTTACATTCCTGCAGAAGGCCAGAGCTTTCAGCTTTCCCTGTTCCCGATGGGCTTCTATTTGCGCGGCAACAAAATCGCAATGATCCTCATTCGCCATCTGAGCGATCATGCGGCGATCCTCATTCCCATTGAAGCCGTAATCTACCAGTTGATCGCGGATACCATAATATTTGAAAGGTACAACGAGATCGTTGATGATCGCATCACGCAAGCGAAGCTCATAGGGAACATTTTGTTCAAACAGTTCATATACATCCTGATTGTCCATGCGTTCAGGCGTAGCGGTCAGTCCCAGCAAAAACTCCGGTTCAAAGTAAGCTATGATCTTGCGATAGGTCTCTGCAGCAGCGTGATGGCATTCATCGATGATGATATAATCAAATTCGTTCCTTCGGAATAATTCGAGGGATTTACTCATCGTGATATTCGTGGCAAACACAAAGTCGGAATCCGATTCTTTACTGGTGCCGCTATAGATGCCATAGGTCACCTGATTGCCGAATACATCCTGGAAGGTTTCCAAAGACTTTTTCAGGATGGAACCTTCATGCACGATATAAAGGAGTCGCTTCGGATTGAAATTCAATGCATCAAACGCCGCAAGGTACGTTTTTCCTGAACCGGCTGCGGCAATAACCAACGCACGGTTTGTGCCGATTGCACGATATCGGTTCAATTCTTTGAGCGCCTTCCGCTGCATAAAATTGGGCTTTACATCTGCACATGAAAGGTCATAATCCATGTCCCAGCGTTCAATGGCAAAGTTCAGCTTATTGGCATACAGGTTAATGATCTCGCTGTTCAGCGGATGTGTTGCAGCCCAGCGATGATTGAATTCGGCCATCGCCTGCGCATATGTGTTACCGCCGATCGGTTCTTCGACAACAACGTCCCATTCGATGTTTTTCAGCAGTGCGTACCGGGTGATGTTCGATGAGCCGACAATGGTTTCGCAGGAATGTTCAAATTCAAAAAGATAACCCTTGGAGTGATACCCCAGAGTGCTGTAACCGGTGTCATGAAAGCACTCATGATCCAGATGACATTCAAAATTTGCGCAGCGGCCCGCCAGAGACAAAAAGCTTTTCAGTGACTCGATATCTGTAAAGTTCTGATATGTTGAGGTGATGATCCTGCCGCGGCATCCCCGTTCTGCGGCAGCTTCGATGTCTCTGAACAACAAAACAAGACCAGCCTTTTTGATAAAGCTGACCGAGAAGGAAAAGGATGAACAATGCCGCAGGTTTTCCCTGATTTTCTCAAGGAATGTGGTTTCGGTATAATTGGTCAAAAACTGGTTTGCCATGCCGATCACCTCATTTAATCAGCATTTTTCTGATCCTCATTGGATCGATCAGTAACCTGGAAGCAACTGCAATGACTGCAGAGTCATTTTTGAATGAAGGTAATCTGGCGGCTGGTGCAGCCGAGAGCATATCTACTTGGCTGCCGGGAATGTCAGACAGGCTGATCCTGAGCGTTGCCCTATCATGGATCAGTTCATCATACGGGTATTCTTATCCGTTGAAATCATCTGCTCATTGTCACCATCATGCCCGATCTCCTTATGCATGGCATTATACCATATATACCGGGAAAGAAAAAGAAAAATCGGAAGATTGTGCCTGCACCGGTTTTGCCTGCATCCATGCCCGCATAAGAGAAAATCAATTTCCGTGTTTTACCGAAAGCATCGATCAAATCAGCGTTTCCCCAAATGATGGGGGTGACTGCTTTTTGCTTTGTACAATTTTGTTCATGACAGATTCGCGTTTCAGCTGTATAATAAGTTGTACGGTTTTAGAAGTACGGTTCGGATACGATATAGAGATGACCTATGCCAAAGGAAAAACCTGAGTCTTTCATAAGTAATATATATTTGCACGAATATATATTCTGAGTAAAGGAAAAACAATGATTAGCAATTATACGCTGTTACCCAAATGTGTGGATGATATTTCCGAAACGATCACAGCTTTTCTTGAAAAATACAGTATTGCCTCCAGCGATATCCTTCAGATCCGTTTGACGGCCGAGGAATGCCTGAACAGGTATTTGGATATTTTCGGTGAAGATACACCGGTTGTGCTGCGGTGTGAAAAACGCTTTTCCGATATAAAGGTATCGATCTACGTTCAGGCAAGTGAGCTTAACCCGCTGCTTATCGACGATGAGTTTGGGCTGATAAACCGCTTTATGCAGCAGATTGCCAACGCGCCCGTTTGGAATTATCGGGGAGGGCAAAACATCATCACCTTTGCTGTTTGTCGGAAGAAAAAGATATCGACCGCATCTTATTACATTTTTGCCGCTGTTCTCAGCATAGTGGGAGGGTTTTTGGCGAAAAAACTATCGCCTGCACTCTGCGCTGTGCTGCTGGATAAGATATTCATGCCAATATCGGACGCTATTATGGGGTTTATCAGTTCATTGTCCGTTATCATGGTGTTTACTTCCGTAATATCGGGAATCGTCGGTGTAGGCGATATCAATACATTTAAGAAAATCGGCGTAAAAATGATTCTCCGATTTATGATGATCCTGCTCGCCTGTGGCGTATTTGTTACCGGCATATCTTTACTTTTCTTTCCGATAGGAAACGATGTTTCGGCATCATTAGATATGTCATCGCTTTGGCAGATGGTCGTTGATATTGTACCGACCAATATTTTTCTGGCATTTTCCACTGGCAATGTGTTACAGATCATTTTTATTTCCGTTCTGTGCGGTATTACGATCCTCCTGCTTCTTCCGAGAACGACGAATGTTGCGGAATGGATGGATCATTCCAATATGGTTGTACAGAAACTGTTGCAGATTGCTGTTATACCGATGCCGGTTGTTGCATTTATCAGTCTGTTTAAGATCGTTGCCGCTGAAGAAACAGCTAATTTTTCCATGTTATATCAATATGTATTGATTATGGTCATTTGCTGTATCACTATGGGAATATTCTCCATTCTGCGCGTCAGCATCAGCCAGAAAATATCTCCAATGCTTCTGATCAAAAAGCTTTTTCCGACTTTTTTGATCGCCATATCGACGGCGTCTTCTTCCGCTGCCTATACAACAAATGTGGACACCTGTGAAAACGCTCTCGGTATTGATAAGGCGATCTGCAAGATAGGAATTCCCTTGGGACAGATCATGTTCAAGCCTTGTACCGTTTTTCAGCCTATATGCGGCTGCATGTGTTTTGCCTGTCTATACGGGATTCATCTTTCTTTAGCTCAGATCATTATGCTTGTGTTTACTGTATTCATATTGGCAATGGCGGAGCCGCCCGTCCCAGGCGTTCTGGTGTGCTGTTTTACGCTGCTCTTTACGCAGATCGGGGTGCCGTTGGAAGCACTGTCCATTATCCTTACGATGGAATGTGTTCTTGACAGATTAGGCACAAGCACGAATCTGCTTTCTCTGCAAACGGAATTGATTCAGTTTGCTGATTCGGTGTCCATGCTTGACAAGAATACATTGCGAAAACAATAACGATACATCGTATCATCCGTGCTGTTTTCGCGCACAAACCGACAGAGCTTAGGTATACCGCTTATCCCCGGTTGAATGTTCATTTTGAATTGCTCAAGCACATTGAAGTTTTTATCCGGCTTGGACGGTTCTTTGCTCTTCCTGCTCTCGACAGGGCAGAGGGTATCACCCTCTGCGATCATCAGATGGAAAATGACGCTGAATGTACATTTACCTGTCTTTTTCCCTAAATGACCGAGGAAATAAAGCGTGACTTTATTTTTCTCGAAATCAGACCGGGAAGCAAGTGGAAAACGTCTGCAAATACGGATGATGCCCGGAGAACAGCAAAACTTCCTGCGAAGATCAGATGCCGAGTTTTTTACGGAAATACCGGCAGCGCAGCCATGCGCTGAAGCCGCTGAAGAACCATACGACCCCCACGCTCCACCAGATGCCCCATAGGCCGATAGAGGAGATGGAGCAGAGGAGGATGGGCACGATAAAACGGCCCAATACTTCCACGACACCGTTGAGCAGAGCGAAGGAGGCATCGCCCAGGCCGTTGAGCACCCCGCGTATCACATAGATCACGCCCAGGAAAAGATAGAACAGGCTAGTGATCCGAAGCGCCTGTCCGCCCATCAGGATCACTTCGCTTTCCTCTGCTTTTACGAAAAGTGAAATGAGAGAGGCTCCGAAAAACTGGATCACGGGCACCATCACGAGGGTGAACAGGGCCATCATGATCAGGCTTTTGCGGTAGCCTTCCTTTAGCCTTCCTATCTGCGCGGCGCCCCAGTTCTGACCGCTGTAGGTGCTCAGCGCGGAAGAAAGGGTCTGATAGGGAAGGTGAAGCATCTGTTCGATGCGGCTGGTGGCAGTGAAAGCGGCGATCGCTGTGGCGCCGAAGGAATTGACGGTGCGCTGCATGGCCATGCAGGAGATGGCAATGAGGGAAAACTGCAGGGAGAGGGGAATGCCAAGACGAAGGATACGCTTTATGCAGTTCAGGTCCGGGCGGCGTTCTTCCTTTGAAATGCGGAAATAGGGGTTCTTTTTAACTGCATAGATCAAACAGATGACTGCGGAGGAAAACTGGCTGATGATGGTGGCGATGGCCGCGCCGAACACTCCCAGATGGAAAAGAAGGATGAAGGCAAGGTCCAGCACCACGTTCAGAAAACAGGAAAAAATGAGAAAATACAGCGGGGTACGGGAGTCTCCCAGCGCACGCAGCATGGAAGATGCAAAATTGTAAACTGAAACGAAGATGATGCCCACACACATGGTGCGGGTATAGATAAGTGCATCGTCAAAGATATTTTCCGGAGTGCTCAGCAAGGCAAGCAATCCGGGAGCCAGCAAAAACGCGGTCAATCCCACCAGTGTGGGCAGAATGAGCATCACGTAGGCTGTGTTGATGATGCTTTTGCGGATATCCCCGTCGCTGCGCCTGCCGTAAGCCTGGGAGGTAAGAATGCCGCCGCCGGAGGAAATACCGTTGCAAAGAGCAAAAAAAAGGAAGGTGACCGAGCCGGTGGCTCCCACTGCGGCGAGTGCGTCGGCACTCACCAGCTTGCCGACCAGCACAGAATCACACAGGTTGTAAAGCTGCTGGAAAAGGTTGCCGATCAGCATGGGAACTGAAAAGGAGAGCAGCAGACGGGCAGGATCGCCGTGTGTCATATCCAGGGTTCTTGCGTTCATCAGAAAATGCCTCCGACGCCGGAGGATGTGTGCTCCGGACTGCTACAGCATTATAGACCCAAGAGGAAAAGGATTATTGTAAAATGCAGGAGAATTGTTGTAAAAAGCAGATGCAGGAAACGCTTTGTGTGAAAATTCATGCAAAACGCGATCAACACAAGACCCATCCGGATCATGTTGACCGGATGGGTCTTGTGTTGTATGGGATGGAAAAGGATCATTCCAGTGCGTTGGTGGTGATGTAATCCACACCGTAATCGATCAGGCGCTCCGCGTCGGCAGGATCATCCACCGTCCACACATTCACCTTGATGCCGAGGCTGTGCAGCCTTTCCACCTTTTCTTTGGTGAGAGCGATGTGCTTGATATCCAGGTCCAGCCGGTACCTCTGCAGGGTCTCTTCCAGATCGTCCGCGTATACCTTGGTGAGATATTGAAGAGGGTGAACGGGCAGCAGTTCTCTCAAGCAGATCATGTTGGGCAGATCGAAGGAAATGAAGATCACATGATCCAGCCATCCCATTTCCTTTATTTCGTCGATCACACGGCGCACATCCTCCGGCTCAAAATGGTTTTTAAGCTCCAGAATGCTCATTTTGCCATAATGACGGCATACAGACAGATATTCCTTCAGCGTGGGCATGATCAGATCCCCGCGGCTCTTCTGACCGTCCTCCCGGTTGAGAAGCCGTACTGCCCTGAGCGTGTCAAAGCAGGTTTCTTCCACGATCATATCATCGCCGGCCACCCGCCCGGTGCGGTCGTCATGGATCACGATAAACTTTCCGTCCTTTGTGACGTGGATGTCCGTTTCTATTCCGAAATGAGTGCGGTTGCCAGCGGCGACAAAGGCGGCGCAGGTGTTTTCTGTTTCCATGCAGCTGAATCCTCTGTGAGCGATCATCCTTACTTTTTCATTGAACATAGCTTCCTCTTTCTGCAGGGATCCCTGCTTTTCTGCATGATACGCGGTTATAACGGAGCTGATCTTTTGTCAGCGGATCATATCGTAGATCACACCGATATCCTGACAGGAGAAGGAGGGCTTCACATCGCTCTTTTCCAGATCCTCCCGGGTGGTTTCACCGCTGAACACCAGCACGGTGGTGATGCCCGCGTTTACACCGCAGGCAATATCGGTGTAGATTCTGTCGCCGATCAGCACGGCGTCCTCAGGACGGGCTCCTGCTTTTTCGATCGCCAGCAGGGCCATATCCGGCTTGGGTTTGCCGATAAAATAGGGACGGCGGCCAGTGGCGCGAAACAGCATTTCGGCAAAGGAGCCGCAGTCCGGCGCGTAGCCGTAGGAGGTGGGGCATACCCAATCCGGATTGGTGGCCAGGTATTCCACATTCCGGCCAAGCAGGATGCAGGCATCTTCCAGCTTGCGGTAATTGAGCTCGGTGTCATATCCCATCAGCAGGCAGTCAATATCATCTTCGAGATGATCGGTCACCGGGAAGCCCGCATCCTTCAGCTGCTGACGGAAGGAGGCGGTGCCCAGGGCATAAAGCTTTTTTCCGTGATAATTTCGGTTCAGATACACACAGGCCGCGTCGGTGGAGGTGAAAAAGTCATCCGCAACGGCAGGCACGCCGATGCGGTTCATTTTTTCCACATATTTATCCACGGATTTGGAAGAATTGTTGGTGATGTACAGGTAATTGCCGCCCTTTTCCCGAACGGTGCTGAGAAAATCCAGGCAGTGGGGGAAAAGATCATTATCCAGATACAGCGTTCCATCCATATCCAGAAGATACAGTTTTTTTGTGCGCAGGGTCTCTTCCATGGTTTCGTTCATCGGGATTGTTCCTTTTCTTTTTTATTTTATTATTCCCGGCAGCGGGAACAGGAAAAATGGAGGGGTTTGCTCTGCAGGATCAGAAGCCGGTCAGGCTGAACACCCGGTCCATCGGGTTGGATGAGAGGTTTCCCGGACTGCGGTAGATGCCTGCTGCCGATTCAAACAGCACATACACGGTGCCGTATGCGGTGCACAGGCTCTCTGACATGGGCGGAGCGAGCAGGCTTGCACTGCGGGCGTTCTTATCCAGAAACCACACCGGCACCGTAAACCCACCATATTCTATCTCACAATCATATGCCCTGTCAAACAGAGCATCAAAGCGCATGATCAGGCTGCTGCTGCGGCGGCCGTAGCTCTGGCTGATGTAAACATTTCCGTTTTTCACTGTAAGCCCCTGGATCCTTTCCGGGGTCGCAAGGATCAGATCGGGTATGGCTGTTCCGTCGGAAGCATAATTGATGGAAGAAAGACAGTCGTTTTCGTCCAGACAGTAGCCGCAGGTCCATGCCCGGAACGTGCCATCGGCGGTTTTCAGCTTGTGGGATCTGTCGGTTTTGTATTCGGTGCTGTATTCAAACTCGCCTACGTAGATGATTCCGTCCGCACAGCAGCACCAGCTGGCATTTACCGGCACCGGGATCTCCCCGGTGAAACTGCATTCGCTCTTTTCCGGAAGGGAAAGGAACGTTTGAAGCGGCAGCGTATATAGCCTGTGCGCGTTGGAAACATAGATCGCGTCCCTGCTCACACAAACGCCTCCGGCATGCCCCGTGTAGGGTTCCCCGCTTGCTGTGCGAAGCAGTACCTGCTTTACGATGGACCCATCGGAACGGTCGACGGCGATCAGAGCGCTGGCGGTCTTTCCGCTGCCGCTGTAGCCTGCAAAGAGCAGCCAGTCCTTTTCATCGATGCAGCAAAGCCCCTGGGGCACCAGGCCTTCCAAAAGCCCGGGGATCAGCACGCCGGGCTGTCCTGAAGAGTAGAACAGTTCATAGGAGGGGTTGGTGTTTTCACAGCCTGTGACCTCCCGGGAAGTGAAACCGTCATTTTCCGCCCGGCAAAACGCAGGGAGCAGAAACAGGATAAACAGGCAGAGCAGGAGCTTTCTTTTCATGGTGTTTTCTCCTCTGTGATCGAAGGATGCGGGCTGTGAAGGCGCTGTTTCCCGGCTGTGTCCGGCGCGGTGTCCCTCGGAGCACCGGTGGAACCGCGTATGATCAGGCGGCTCAGATATTCGATGTTGGTAATGGTGGCCGGTGCGGTGCCGGCGTTCTGTATCCGGTTTTTCAGCAGGTCAAAAGCTGCGCAGCCAAGCTCGGTCGGGTGCCGGTCCACACTGGTGAGGGAAACGCCCGTGAGGCTGGATGAAAACAGATTGTTGCAGCCGCACACGCTGTAATCCTGCGGGATACGCATGCCGGCTTCAGATAGGGTGTCTATCACGCCATAGGCGGCATAATCCGATACGCAGATGAAGCCGGTGATGCGTTTGTCCGGAAGGGCCTGCTTTGCCAGCGCGGCAGCCAGAGAACGCGTCTCATGGAAGGAGCCGGGCACCAGGGTATTCGGTCCCGGTGCGGTGTAAACGGAGAGATGGGCGTCGTTTACCTCCTGAAAACGGCTTTTTACGCCCTGCAGACAGACGGATCCGGGCATCTGCTGATGCGTGCGGTCAATATCGATGTAGGCGACATACCGGTGCCCGAGTGAGAGCATATGTTCCGCAGCGAGACGGCCTGCCCGGAAGTTATCGTTTGTTACCGCGTCTATATCGGCTGTGCCGGGAGCACTCTGGATGATCACAGTGGGAATGACGGCGGCTATGCGGGCAGCCTCATTGCGGTTGATGGGAGCAGCGGTGTAGAGAATGCCGGCAATATTCATTTTTCTCACCATGTGCATCAGCCGCAGTTCTCTTTCCGCGTTATGGTGAGTTTCCAGAATGAAGGTGTCATAACCGGCTTCATTGGCTTTCTGGGTGATGGCCTGGGCAATGAAGGTGTAATAAGAGCCTGTTACGATCGTAAGGAAAACGGCAATGGTAGGCCGGTCGGTCAAGCCGGTCCCGGCCGGACGGCGATATCCCAGCTCGGCGGCAGCCTTCCGAACACGCTGAACGGTTTCTTCATTAAATGTAACACCCGCGCGGCTGCTCAGGATCATCGATACGGCTGAAACGGATACACCAGCCCTGGCGGCGACATCCCTGAGCGCAACTTTGCTGTTTTTCATCCGAGTGTTTCCCTCCTTTAAACCGTTTTTCCATGCTGTCTCTATTATACATCGGTTGTGCCGCGATTCAACTGTTTTCATTGAAATTTTAATATAAAGAATGGAGGATATGTTATAGAAACGGCCTTTTAATCAAAATCCATGTTGACACACTCTGTTATTGGAGCTATAATTTCAATAAACGGAGTTCCGGAAAGGTTCCGGTTCCATACTGCCTGTGTCCACACAGGAAATATCAAAAGGAGAATTGTGCTATGAAGAAGCTGTTTGCCCTCCTCCTGGTAGTGATGCTGCTGGTTTCCGGCAGCGCGTTCGCCGAGCTTGACAAGACGATCAACGAAGGCGAAGAGATCGTGTTCTGGCATACCTTCAACGGAACGAATGAGGAAGTCCTCACCGCCCAGGTCCGCGCCTTTGAAGCGGAAACCGGCATCAAGGTAACCATGCAGCAGATTTCCGGCGGCTATAACGGCGTGTTCACCGAGCTGAATTCCGCCCGTCAGGCCGGTGTGGGCGTTCCTGCGCTGACCGTGATCAACGTACCCCGTCTTACCGCTTTCACTGAGGATGAAGTGGTCGTCGACCTGAATCCCTACATCGAAGCCTTTGCCGATGAGATCAACTTTGACGATTTCTATGACGGCATGGTGGATATGATGCAGAATGACGGCTATCAGGCGGCTCTGCCCTTCGGACAGTCCGGTCAGGTGTATTTCTACAACAAGACCCTTCTGGACGAACTGAACCTCGTTTTCCCCACCACTTCTGATGAAATGGACGAATTCCTCCGCAAGGTCACTGAAGCGACCGGCAAGCCCGCACTTGAGATCTGGGCGGATGATAACGCTTATTCCTATCCCATGTTCACCAATGAGAATGCTTACCTGATCGATGTGGAGACCAACACCACCGGTCTGCGCTGTGATGCCGCTCTGGAGATGATCCGCCGCATCCGCGGCTGGGTGGATAACGGCTGGGTGAAGTGGATCTCCGAATCCTCCTCCAAGACCCTGCTGCCCGATTTCACCTCCAAGGCCTGTGCCGCGATCCTGGCCACCTCCTCCAGCTATGCCAACTATAAGCAGACGGCCGAATCCGGCAAGAACTGCGAAGACGGTGTGGGCTTCGAAGTGGGCATCGCGAACCAGCTCTACGGTGCTGCTGGAACCAATGTTCAGTATGTTGCCGGTGCGACCCTGATCATCCCCAATGCCGACTGCAACACTCAGAGCCAGAAGAACGCTGCGTTCAAGCTGATCTGCTACCTCACCAACCCGAAGCAGCAGCTGGCCTGGGCTACCGCCTCCTCCTACTATGTGACCCGTAAGTCCGCTTCCACCGATCCTCAGTATGCCGAGGATTATGCCGCGATGCTGGAACAGCTGCCCGGCATGGCCAATCTGGACCTCAACTCCTACGTTGCCAAGACCAAGCACAGCCTTTTTGACAAGTGCGGCGACATTTACGAGCGCTACATGTCCGAGATCATGAACAACGGCATGGATCCCGCCCAGGGCTGGGAAGAAATGTGCGACGAGATCGACGACACCCTGAGCGATATGTAAAAAGCGAAAGGGAAGCAAACATCACAGAAAGACCCGTAAATTCTGTGTAAGACTGATTATTTACCGGGGACGGCTTATCCCGTCCCCGGTATTTATTAAAGAGGTGTTTCCATGATGCGGAAAAAAGACCGGTATGTCATGATCCGGGATCACCGGGTGTTGGTTCGTCCCCCCAAACGGAGCTGGACCGATTTCCTGCTTGCGCTGCCCGCGGTTCTGCTTTTGCTGCTGATCACCTATTATCCGGTGGCTCAGCTGATCAACATCAGCTTTACCAACTGGCGGCTCACTAAAATGACCTATGAATATGTGGGCTTCAAAAACTGGACCTGGCTTTTCACATCGAACACCTCCCTCAAGTATCTTGGGAATTCCTTGTGGATCACTGCCCGCTATACCTTCTGGAACATACTGATCGATCTGGGCGGCGGTCTGCTTCTGGCTCATCTGTTCAACCGTATGACGAAGCCCTACGGTGTGATGCGTGCGCTGATCTTCATGCCCCGTTACATCGCGATGAGCTCCTGCGGTATCATTTTTATGTGGATCCTGGATCAGGATTACGGCGTGCTCAACCGGATGCTGGAATGGGTGGGGGTTACCACCCATATCGGCTGGCTCACCAGTGACAGCACAGCGCTTACGTCCATTCTGCTTTTGACCGGCTGGCACGGCATCGGCTATTGCATGATGGTGTATCTGTCCGCGATCCTTGGGATTTCCAAGGATTATTATGAGGCCTCCTCTCTGGACGGCGCCACAGGCTGGCAACAGTTTCGCTATATCACGATCCCTCTGCTTTCTCCAACGACCCTCTTCCTGTTTGTCACCACCTTTATCAGCTCAATGAAGGTGTTCCAATCGGTGGATGTCATGACCGGAGGCGGCCCCCGCAACAAGACGGAGGTGATGGTCTATTATATCTACCGTCTGGCTTATGATGACAACCGTCTGGATCGTTCCAGCGTGGTCTCTCTGCTCTTCTTCGTGATCCTTCTGATCGTGACGATCTCGACCTTCAGGATCACCAACAAGAGCGTACACTACGATTCGTAAGGAAGGAGGGAGAAACATGAGTCGAACTGATGTAAACGGGAAAAACAAAGCTCTGCTCCCGCCGCGTGCTGCACATACCCTGAAGGTGGGGATCCGTGGCTTCTTTGCCCTGCTGGTCACGCTCGTTATGGTGTTTCCTATCTTCTGGCTGATCTCCACCGCACTCAAAACCGAAGAGGAAGCCATGAGCGCGCATCTGGTCTTCTGGCCGAAGGTGCCTCAGTTTTGCAATTTTACCTATGCGATGACCAAGGTGCCCCTGATCCGGTACTTCTTCAACACCCTGATCGTGACCGTGATGCAGATGGCGAGCGAGCTGGGACTGGGCATCATGGCGGCATACGCGTTTTCCAAGGGCCGGTTCTACGGAAAGAACGCGCTGTTCATTCTGGTGCTGGGCGCAATGATGATCCCCCTTCAGGTCACCTTTGTTCCGCTCTACATTATCATTGCCAGGGCGGGACTTATGTCCAGTTATCTGGGGATCTGGGTGGCCAGCTGTGTTTCAAGCTACACGATCTTCCTTCTGCGCCAGTCCTTCATGTCGGTGGATGACAGCTATCTGGATGCCGCGCGGGTAGATGGCATGGGCAAGCTGGGGATTATTTTCAAGATCATGGTGCCCATGTGCAAGCCCACCGTGATCACCGTGGGTCTCACCTCGTTCATTGGCGGGTGGAACAGCTATTTCTGGCCAAAGATTATTGTGAAGGATGAGCTGATGTATGTGCTCACGATCGGTGTTCAGCGCCTAAAGAGCACGTTCGGGCACGAAACGGTGAATAACTATCACCAGATCATGGCAGGCCTTCTGCTTTCTATTCTGCCGGTGTTTGTGGTGTTTGCTATTTTCCAGAAGCATATGCTGAGCGGATTTACCAAGGCGGCGATGAAATGACGGATCATGCGGATATACGTCTTTTTGTGTCCGATCTGGATGGAACCCTGCTGCTTGAAGATCATGAATCGGTTTCTGAGCGCACGGGAGAGGCACTTCGCAAATTGCGGGAGCAGGGCGTAAAGCTGTGCGCCTGTACGGGCCGGGTGAGGGGGCTGATCCCGGATGCGATACGAAAGATCGGCTTTGATTACGCGATCACTTCAAACGGAGCGGTATGTGAGGATCTGCGCAGCGGAGAAAAGGTTTTTACAGCCTACATGAATGAAAACAAGGCCCGTTTTCTTTACCGGGTGATGCATTCCTATCCCTACATTCTGGAATGGTATGTGGACGGAGAGATCATGATGGACCGGGTGAACTGTGAGCGCTGGCCGGAGCAAATGAAAAACCCATGGCACAGAAAGTATCTGGGGGCAGGGAAAGGCGTTTTTGTGGATGAGATGGAGGACTTTTTCTGCCTTGGAGCACCGAAGCTTGAAAAGCTCAATGTGATCGGCCGAAAAAGGGGAGAAGCGTATGACGGGGAACTGATCAAAAAGGTGTCCGAGTATAATCTCACCTCTTCTTTGGGACCCAATATGGAGATATCCGACTGTATGGCCGATAAGGGAAGGGCGCTGCAGTCGCTGTGCCGGTATCTTCACATTTCGCCTGGACAGGCAGTTGCTTTCGGAGACGGGAGGAATGACATTCCCCTGCTGAGATCAGCCGGTATCGGGATCGCGATGGGCAATGCGGTTCCGGAAGTGAAGGAAATATCAGACGCGGTGACCCTGACGAATATGGAGGACGGCGTTGCGTACTGGCTTGAACAGGCCGGTTTGTGATCTGTCCGGAAAGGAACAGAAATGAGCAGAAAGATCTGCCTGCAGAGCGGAAACCTGCCTCGTCAGTTCGGAACGGAAAAGGCGTTTTCCATGATCGCCGAGGCGGGTTTTGAAGGGATCGATCTGAATCTGGATCAATCTGCTCCCGGGAAATTGATCCGGGGGTTGAAATACGAAGGCTTCTGTGTTTTTGAAAAGGGAGCGGATCATGCCCTGAAGGCTTATGAGGGGATGCTGAGTGCGATACGGGAAAATGGTTTGGAGATCTGCCAGGCGCATTCGGTGTTCCCGTCCTATGTTGCGGGGCATCCGGAGGTGATCGACTGGGCTGTGAAGGTGCACAGTGAAGCGATCCGCTTCTGCGAAAGCGTGGGGTGCCGTGACCTGGTGGTGCATGGGATCCCCCTGATCCGCACAGACCGGCAGATGACCCAGCAGGATGCGGATGAGCTGAACCTGCGTCTTTACCGGCCGCTTATTCCCGTGCTGCAGAGCAGCCCGAATGTAACGGTGTGTATGGAAAATCTGTTCACAGTAAACGGCGGACAATATTTTGAAGGGGCTTGCGCAAATCCCTTCAAGGCAGTAGAATATATTGATCGGTTAAATGCTGAGGCCGGGCGCGATGCGTTTGCATTGTGCGTGGATATCGGTCATCTGAACCTGCTTGGAACCGATATGACCTCTTACGGGCCGGTTGTCGGCTCCAGGATCAAAGCGCTGCATATCAATGATAATCAGGGCAATGCCGATTCGCACCGTGCGCCCTTTGGAGGGTCCGTCATGTGGGAAAAGGTGATCCGTGTGCTGCGTGAAATCGGTTACGCCGGAAACCTGAGCTTTGAGACCTTTGCTCAGACGGATGCGGCGTTCAGTTTCGATCCGGAGCTGGTAATGCCCTGCCTGAAGCTGATGGCGGCACAGGCGGAGGCATTCCGCAGGCATCTTGAAGCGTGAGTGAAAAATGGAAAGAAGGAAGCTGGAAATGGTTGATGTTGCGATCATCGGATGCGGTGTGATCGGCGCCGCGACTGCCTTTGAACTCTCCCGGTATGAAGGCAGACTGCTGATCCTGGAAAAAGAGAATGATGTGGCGATGGGTGCGTCCCGCGCAAACAGTGCGATCATCCATGCCGGTTATGATCCCAAGCCCGGCACTCTGATGGCGGAGCTGAATGTGAAGGGCAACGCAATGGCGGAAAAGCTGTGCGCCGATCTTTCCGTACCCTTTGAGCGGATCGGCAGTCTGGTGCTGGCGTTTTCCGATGAGGAAATGGAGACCGTGAAGGTGCTTTATGATCGGGGTGTGAAAAATGGAGTTCCCGGTGTGAAGGTGCTTGATCGGGAAGAAGTGCTCAGGATGGAGCCTCAGGTGAGCGAGAACGTGGTGGGGGCCCTTTATGCGCCCTCTGCCGGCATCATCAATCCCTGGGATTATACCTTGGCCTTTGCTGAAACCGCGGTGGTGAACGGAGCGGAGCTTAAGCTGAATGCCCGTGTGACGGGGATCGACCGGAAGGACGGTTTCTGGCTGATCCACACCTTGGCGGGAGATTTTGAAGCAAAATACGTGATCAACGCGGCGGGCGTGGAAAGCGATCTGATCCATGAGATGGCGGCGGAAAAAACATTTACGGTGCTTCCCAACCGCGGCGAGTATTATCTGCTGGATAAATGCGAGGGCAGCCGGGCAAACCATGTTTTGTTCCAGTGCCCCAACAAGGACGGAAAGGGCGTTCTGGTAAGCCCCACCACCGGCGGCAACCTGATCGTGGGCCCGAATGCCGAAAGCGTTACGGAGCCTGAACGCCCCAACAACACGGCTGCGGGAATGGCCTTTGTGCGGGAGAGGGCGGCCAAAACCATGCCGTCTCTCACTTACCGCAATTCCATCCGCAATTTCAGCGGCATCCGCGCCAACACGGATCATGACGAATTCATGATCTCCATTGCGGCGGAAGGCTTTATTGACCTGGCCGGCATCAAGAGCCCCGGCCTTTCCTCCGCCCCGGCTATTGCCGAAAAGGCCCGTGAACTGCTGAAGGAATGCGGTTTTGACCCCGCTCCCAAGGCAAACCCGGTCACCACCCGTAAAAAGATCTGCTTCCGTAAGCTGGATGAGGCGGGCCGTCAGGCTGTGATCAAAGAAAATCCGCTTTATGGCCGGGTGATCTGCCGCTGTGAAACCGTGACGGAAGGGGAGATCGTGGATGCGATCCATTCTCCCATTCCTCCCTGCTCTGTAGATGGCGTAAAGCGCCGTGCCGGCACCGGCATGGGACGCTGCCAGGGCGGTTTCTGCGGCCCCAGGGTGGTGGAGATCCTTCGCCGCGAACTGGGGATCGATCCGCTTGATATGCTGCAGGACGGTTCAGGAAGCCGGATCCTGATGAGTGAGACCAAGAAGGAGGTGCGTCAGGATGTATGATCTGATCGTAGTGGGCGGCGGCCCGGCCGGTTTGGCTGCGGCGAACAGCGCCTGGGAAAAGGGTCTGAAAAAGATCCTGATCGTGGAAAGGGACCGCGAACTGGGCGGAATCCTGAATCAGTGCATTCATAACGGCTTTGGACTTCACCGTTTTCATGAGGAGCTGACCGGCCCTGAATATGCTTCCCGGTTTATTAAGATGCTGGAGAGCACCGGCGTGGAAGTAATGTGCGACACCATGGTGCTGGAGATCAACCGTCAGCATCAGGTGCATGTGATCAGTGAGAAGGAAGGCTATCGCGTACTGGAAGCGAAGAGCATCATTCTGGCAATGGGCTGCCGTGAGCGTACCCGCGGCGCGATCGCCATTCCCGGAGACCGTCCTGCCGGTGTGTTCACTGCGGGCAGTGCTCAGCGCTATCTCAATATGGAAGGCTACATGGTAGGCAAACGCGTGGTGATCCTGGGCAGCGGTGATATCGGCTTGATCATGGCCCGCCGTATGACCCTGGAGGGCGCCAAGGTGCTGGCCTGTGTGGAAGTGATGCCCTATTCCGGCGGCTTGATGCGCAACATTGTGCAGTGCCTGCAGGATTGGGATATTCCTCTTTATCTCAGCCACACCATCACCAATATCATTGCGAAGGATGGCCGCGTGAGCCACGTGACCGTGAGCGAGGTTGGCCCGGACAGGAATCCGGTTCCCGGAACGGAGATGGAATTTGACTGTGACACCGTGCTGCTCAGCGTGGGCCTGATCCCCGAAAACGAGCTGACCCGTGCCGCGGGCATCGAGATGGACCCCCGCACGAACGGGGCTGTGGTTTATGAAAACATGGAGACCTCCGTGCCCGGCATTTTTGCCTGCGGCAATGTGGTGCATGTGCATGATCTGGTAGATTATGTGTCGGCAGAAAGCGAGCGCGCCGGTGCCGCTGCGGCCAGGTATGTGCAGGAACAGCCGGAGGAGGAACCGGTCACCCCGGTCAAAAACGGCGATAATGTAGGCTACACGGTTCCGATGAAGATCCGCGTGAACCGCGTGGAAAAAGCTGCCGATGTGTTCTTCCGGGTGCGCCGGGTGTTTAAGAACAGCGCCATCGATGTGATGAGCGGCGATCAGGTGCTTTTGACCTTCAAGCGGGATCATATGGCTCCCGGCGAGATGGAGCATATCCTTCTGCCTAAGGCAATGCTGGAAAAAGCAGCCGGAAACGAGATCCGGATCCAGGCCAGGGAGGTGTCGGAATAATGAAGGAATTGGTGTGCATCGTATGTCCCCGAGGCTGCAGGCTGAAGGTGGATGAGGATAACGGTTTTCAGGTATACGGCAACAGCTGCCCCCGCGGCGCGGAATACGGCAAAAACGAAGTGAGCCGTCCCACCCGTGTGATCACTTCCACGGTGAAGATCGTTGGCGCGCTTTATGCCCGCTGCCCGGTCAAGACGGATAAGCCTGTTGCCAAAGGAAAGATGCTGGATATAATGAAAAAGCTGAACGGCGTGGAGCTTTCATCTCCCGTGCATATCGGAGATGTGGTTGTAAAGGATGTGGATGGGGAAGGCGCCAATTTTATCGTGACGAAAAACCTGTAAAGCCCAGGAAACATTCTGCTTCTGCGAAAATGATCAGTAAAATGGATGAGGAAATGTAAATGGATAAGAGGGAACGGGTGATCACCGCTTTTCATGGCGGAACAGTCGATCATGTGCCGGTATGCATGTGGAAGCATGTGCCGCAGAGCCTTTGGAGCGATGAAGATGCTTTTGTTAAATTCCAACTGGACGCGATCGAAAATACCGGCGTTGATTTTGCCAAGCTTTCTGCGGACGGCTTCTTTGGCTGGCCGTCTCCTGTGCTGAAGAACATCCGGGAAGCAAAGGAACTGTATGATCTGAAGCCGCTTGGAGCGGATCACCCCTATATCCGGGGGCAGATCGGTCGTGTAAAAAAGATCATGCAGGGCTTAAAGGGCGAAAAGGCAGCCCTTTACCTGCTCTTTGCACCGCTTTCTTATCTGCGTCTGCAGGTGGGATATCCCGCTATGATGAGTTTGATGCGGGAGGATCCGGAAGCGATGAAATATGCCTGCGATGTGATCGCCGACGATGTGAATATTCTGGCTGACGGGATCATCCGGGAAGCGGGAGCCGACGGAATTTTCTACAGTGTGCAGAACGGCGAGGAAAACCGCTTTACCTTCCAGGAATACCGGGATTGGGTCACTCCTTCGGATCAGAAGGTGCTGAAGCATATTAATCAGCTCAGTGATATGAACGCGATCCACTTCTGTGCCTGGGAGGAGATCCCCAACCGTCTTTCCGTGTGGGAGGATTATCAGGCTCCGGTGATCAGCTGGTCCCGCTATATCGATATCATGGATATCCGAAAGGCGCAGCAGCACTTTGGCTGCACCGTATGGGGCGGCTTTGATAACCGGCCGGGCAGCTTCCTTTACACAGCTGAGAAGGAGGATATCGAAGCGGAGACCCGCAGGATGATCTTGGAGGGCGGAAAGAAGGGTTTCATTTTGGGAGCGGACTGCAGCCTTCATGATGAACTGAATGAAGAACGCATTCGCTGGGTCGCTGAAGAGGCGCACAGAGTATAAGCAGGATTTCCCTGTTACATAAAAATAAGCCTGATCATAACTCATCGGAACGGTGATAATGATCAGGCTTTGCGATATGCGGATTTTCCCGGGGTATCGTGGCCCCAAAGGTGAGCGCCGCCAGCGGCGGAGGAAGCAGACCGGAGGCGTTACGATCAAGGCTGCGCAGCAGCCTTTTTATTTTCCGATCATCATATCGATGATTTCCCGGTTGGTGTCATTCATACCCTCCCGACCGAGACGGCCAACATTTTTCACGTTTTCATCCACCCCTTTTACGACCAGTCCGTCTCCTGCACGGAACTGCTGGCCGTTTTGATACATCTGCCAGCCGAAAATACCCACCTCCACCGCCTGGGAGATCTTGGCCGCACAGGAAGGCTTGGCTCCGTCGCAGATCATTCCGGAAATGATGGCCAGGGCGTTGGCAACAGTGTGAGACACCGTCTTCAGATCACCGCCCATCAGGTAGGCAATGCCGGCCCCAGCTCCGACACCGGCGCTCACAGCGCCGCAGAATGCGGAAAGGGTACCGATATAGGTTTTCTGCTGGATCGCGATCAGGTTTGCCAGGGCGAGCGCCCGGAAAAGCTCATCCTCTTTTTTGCCGTATTCCCGGGCATAGACGACCACCGGAACGGAAACGGTGATGCCCTGGTTGCCGCTTCCCGAATTGATCACCACAGGCAGGCTGCAGCCGTACATGCGTGCGTCGGAACCGGCGGCTGCCATGGCCCTTGCACGGATGGAAATCGGCGCGTCCCGGCCGCCGTTCGCAAGAAGAAGAGTCTTTCCAATGTTGGCCCCGTATGGATGGGCCATGCCTTCTTCTGCAATGGCCATATTATAACAGATCTGCCTTTCCAGAAGGGAGCGCACATCCTCCGTGTCCAGGGAGGAGCAAAAATCATAGATCCCAGCCACGGTGAGCACGCTGCGGTCGGCCATAGCAGGAGCGCTGTTTTCTGATGAACCGGAACGGAAAAGCGCTTTTCCATTCCGCTCGATCAAAACGATATTGGTGTGGGTGTCTTCGATGTGTACAAGAGCGGTGTCATTTCCTGTTTTCACAGTAAGCAGGATCTCAAACACCTTTTCTCCCCGCAGATGGTCAATTTGAAAGCGGGCTTTGCTTAAATAATCCCGGATCCGGGGCAGCTGTTTTTCGCTTACATGGGATATGACTTCCAGTTTTTTCTCCTCGTCCCCGGCAATGATTCCGGCTGCCGCTGCGGCTGCCAGGCCGCGCATGCCGCCGGTGTTGGGTACCACAACGCTTTTTACGTTTTTGATGATGCTGCCGCTGCAGCCGATGATCACTTCATCCGGCAGACAGCCCAGGACGGAACGGGCTTTGGCAGCGGCATAGGCGACAGCGATGGGCTCGGTGCAGCCCATTGCCGGAACCAGTTCTTCCTGCAGAATTTGAACGCAGGTAAGATACAGAGGATCGGTTCGAAGCATGGTGTGCCTCCTTCAGAAGGTATCAAAGGTTTTTACAGGCATCGGAAAGGGTTTTGACCAAAGCGTGAAGGGTCTTTTCATCGGCTACGGTATCCTGATTTGTGTGGATGCGTGGGGTAAACAGAATGCCTTTTTTGCTTTTCAAGCAGGCGCAGATCCCGGCTGAAATGTCAAAATTCAAATGATCGCTGTTCATTTTGCTGTGCTTGCGGTCGAGAAAATGCATTTCAAGACCATTTTTTCCCGCCGCGGCCCGGATGTGTTCGCACAGAGGAGTGGAGAGAAAGTCAGAAGATGCGGAAAGAACAAAGGCGCTGCCGTTGCCTACGCAGTCAAGATTGATCACAGGAATGCCTGTTTTTACTTCCGGGCAGCTTTTTGCAAAAGCTTTGCTGCCCAGCTTCCCCTTTTCTTCATTATCAAAAAGGATAAAAGCACATCCGCTGTTTTCGGTCATGCTTTCAGCCAGCTCCATCACAGCGGCGGTGCCGGAGGTGTTGTCATTTCGGTTATGCTTATTTGACGGGCCTCTGAACAGAATAAGGAACATCCCGAAATAAATAAAAAAGTAGCAGGCAAGCAGCAGCGCACGGGTGGACAGGTCAAGACTGGCGTTCGGAAGGGATAAAAAGAGGATCAGGAAAAGTGTGATCACCATGATGAGCGGCAGCATGATCAAAATGCCGTAAAGAGTGTGCAGGCCCCGGTTGGCCGGCAGCATCAGGTTCGGAAAAGCGGAATGACGGGGGGTGTCGTAATGCGCGCAGAAGATCACACTGGCCTTTTCCGGTTCCCCATAGAGAAGGATATTCTGATGCCCGTCATTTTCCTTTACCCTGGCATTGGGAAACTGCTCCATTACATAAGCACGGAATGCTTCTTTCTGCTTTTCTGACCTGCGGATGGGAAACATCCGGTCAAGCTTTTCAAGAATATTTTCCAAATATGTTTCCTCCTGTGTGAGAAGATCAACGGTTCCAGATCTCATTCCCCAGGGAATGGATAAACCGGGTGAGCTCCCGGGCCATTTCGGTGTGCTCACTTACGCGGGGATGGCCGGGTGTGGCGATGCCGTTGCGGTGAAACAGAAAATGATGCACCCGTTCATCTGCGCACATCCTTGCTGCCCGTTCGATGGCGTCATCCCAGGCAGGGTCATGCATCAGCAGTGTGGTGAGCAGAATGATCTCGGCCTGAGGGTATTTTTCCCTCAGCTTTCCGATGAAGGCGACATAATCCTTCAGCCAGCCAAGCGCTTTTTCGCTTTGGGGGTTCTGCTTCATCAGGTCCTCCGGGTGGGCGTCATTCTGTCCGATAGCGACGATGACCACCTGGGGGATCCAGACTGTAAAATCCCAATCCGTTACCCGGGAAATATAGGGGTTGTAGGCCCGTTTATCCCAGCAGCTTTCAAGGCCGATATAGTCGGGGCCGTAAAACCAGCCGGTGCCGTTTTTCAAGGCAATGCCGCCCTGGGAAATATTGTGCAGTTCGGCGTTCAGGGCCCGTGCGGTCTGCCAGGCATAGCTGTACCAGCTGTTGGAATAAATGCCGTCGTGATTTTCCGGGTCGCTTTTTCCCGCGAGATGCATGGCTTCGCAAAGCTCCCCGGCGCTCACGGAATCACCGTATACTTCCATGCGGCGCAGCGGTCTTTCGGGCGGAGGTATCAATTCTCCATTTGTGAGGATGCCCCTGAAAGCAAAGTAATTGCAGGCATCCTGGCGTTTATAGACCATTATGTCATTGATATCGTCGATCAGATAAGGGGAAAGATCCACTTTCTGCTGCCCGTCCTGGAGGGGAAAGCGCAATTCTGCGCCGTTTACGATGAGACCTACGATGTTTTGCCAATACCCTCTCATGCCTTCCAGAAGCAACAGGGCTTCTTTTCCTTTCAGAATGAAGCGGAAGGAGGAGGATACCCAGGTAAACAACACCCTTCCGGACTCGGAATCGTCTGTTCGGCCGGTGTATTGAATAAAGGGATCGGACGGTGAGATCAGATGCATAAATCCTCCGCTCCGTCCGGCTTTGGGCCGGATGAAGTAATGTGTGTTTTGTTCCTTCACATGGGAAAGAAAAACCGGCCCCTGTGCAAGGAAATCAGATGCTTTTATTATATCGTTTGCGGCGCGTTCGGTCAACCGGAACGGAACGTTTTCCCGTAACGAACGGAACGTTTTTCCGTAATGAAAAACGGGTCAAAAAAGTGGCATTAACAGGGCATATCTTCTTTGAAACATATTGCACGCTTCTGCTTGCTGTGATATAATCGCCCGTGTAAGGATGGGTTACATCCAAATACAAAAAGGGAGAGGAAACGATATGAAAAAGTTTCTGAAGGAATTCAAAGAGTTCGCCATGAAGGGCAATGTGCTGGACATGGCCATCGGCGTGATCATTGCCACCGCGTTTGGCAAGATCGTGTCTTCCCTGATCGCTGACGTTCTCATGCCTTTGATCACGCTGGTCACCGGCGGTGTGAACGTGTCCGGTCAGTTCATCGCTCTCAAGGCGATCCCCGAGGGTGTGGAGCACACCATTCAGGCTTGTGCCGATGCCGGCATTGCTACGCTGAACTATGGAACCTTCCTGCAGACCATCATTGATTTCGTGTGCGTCGCTCTGTGCATCTTCATCTTCATCAAGGCGATCAACAAGATGAAGAAGAAGCCCGCCGAAGCTCCCGCTCCTGCCCCCACCACCAAGAAGTGCCCCTTCTGCTGCTCTGAGATCGCGATCGAAGCCACCCGCTGCCCTCACTGCACCAGCGAGCTGTCCAAGAAGTAATTATCAGGAGCAGTTATGGCGAAAGGGTACAGATGCTTCTTCTGGGATTTTGACGGCACGCTTTATGACAGCTATCCCGCGATCGTGGACAGTTGTTTGAATGGAAGCCGTGAATGGGGCCTTTCCTTTTCCCGGGAGGAAGTATTGAAGGAACTGAAGGTTTCCGTACCTCACTTCAAAGCTGTTTTCGGCGAAAAGCTTTCTTTGTCTCCGGAAGAGACTGAGGCGGCTTTTCGCCGTTTTCCATCTGTGGATACGGAAAAGATGATTCCCTATAAAGGTGTGAAGAGCGCTTTGGAAAAGATCGTCCTTCGGGGCGGGCGCAGCTTTCTTTATACCCACCGGGGACGGGATGCCCTGCGATATATGGAACGGGATAGGCTTATGAAGTATTTTTGCGGGGGAGTTACCGGGGAAGATGGGTTCCCACGCAAACCTGCTCCCGATGCGCTTCTGTTCCTGATCGGTAAGTATGGCCTTGATAAAACGGAATGCGTGATGATGGGAGATCGGGATATCGATCTTGATGCCGCAAAAAACGCGGGAATTGCCACTTGCCTGTTTGATCCCGATGGGTTTTATTCGGCTTACGCGGCGGATCACAGGCTTGTTTCCTTTGATGACGGGCTTGACTCATTGCTGGAATAAACAGATTCGGAGAGAAAAATGAAACTTGCAGAAGCGTTACAGGAAAGGGCGGATCTGAACCGCCGTATCGAACAAGTGAAAAATCGTTTGAATCACAACCTTGTGATGCAGGAAGGCGTGCCCCCCACGGAGGAACCGGAGCAGCTTTTTCGGGAACTGGATGATTGTCTTGACCGGCTGGAAAGCCTTACTGCCGCGGTGAACCGTACCAACATGACCGTGTGTTTGGATGGAAAAACGCTGACCGATCTGCTTGCCCACAGGGATATGCTGGTAATGAAGCTCTCCATTCTCAGGGATGCTGTGAACTGTGCGGGAAATCTGAGTCAGCGCAGCCGGGGAAGCGAGATACGCCAGCTGGCCAGCGTGGATGTACGCGCCCTGCAGAAACGCAGTGATGACCTGGCAAGGGAATTTCGCCTGCTGGATAATGCGATCCAGGCGGCAAACTGGGCAAATGAACTGATTGAATAATACTAAACTCATTTTAAAACCCAACATTTGCTTGCTTTTTTTCCCTTTTGGCGTTGCTTCATTCCGGTCAACGTACGTTTCACGTACGTCTCCCTTCATTCAGCTTAGCCAGAGAGAAAAATATGCGGCGCATCTGTTCAGTTTTAAAACTCGTTTAGTATAACAGGCCGCGGGGCGGCTTTCAGGTTGTAGCCATGCGGGCGGATATCAGCCCTGCCGCGGGCCAAGGCGGTTCATGGGTTTACGCGATGAGGCGCGTTAAGGAGGTTCAAATCCTTCACGAGATCGTTATCCTCATCACGGTGCATGAATGTATCTCTACGGTGCATTGTTATGACCGGATATCGACGCATGGTGAGGGCGGGAACGGGGTTGATAAACACACCATACTGAATAATACGAAAAGCGGCCCGGAGGCCGCTTTTTCCAGTTATTCAACTATGATAGGATCATTTGATTACTTCGCCGTATACCTTGCCGGCAGCGCAGGCAGCGTTGCTTTCATCGGTGTCGATGTGCATTGCAAGGGCGAAATTGTCGCTTACGCGCACGACCACTTCACCGAAGGTGAGGCCGCGTTCGGTATCGAGCTTCACGGAAACGATGTCCTTATCCTTCACGCCAAAGGCTTCGGCATCCGCGGGAGTCATGTGGATGTGACGCTTTGCGGCGATCACGCCTTCCTTTACTTCCACTTCGCCGCAGGGGCCCACCAGCTTGCAGCCGGGGGTGCCGGCGATGTCGCCGCTCTCACGGATGGGAGCCACGATGCCGATGGAACGGGCATCGGTCAATGAAAGCTCGATCTGGCTGGCCTTGCGCACGGGGCCCAGAATGGATACGCCGGAAAGGGTCTTCTTGGGGCCTACAACATCCACACGCTCTTCGCTGGCGAACTGGCCGGGCTGGGACAGCATTTTTTTCACATGAAGCTCGGCACCCTTGCCGAACAGGATCTCCAGATCCTCCTTAGTAACATGAACATGACGGGCGGAAGTTTCAACCAGTACCTGTGCCATAACAGTGACCTGCCTTTCGATCATTTCAGCCTGTTTTCGGGAAACAGGCTGTTTTGTTTTTAGTCATGAAAAACCACAAACAGTATACCGCGTTTTGCCTGTAAATTCAAGTGCCGTGCGCTATTCCTTACGGAACAGGGGGAGTGACTGTCGGAGCGGGGGAGGGAGTTGCGTTTTGGTTTATCACCAGTTGATACAGTGCCTGCAGCGTGCGCTTGTCGGCAATGCCGGTCTGCTCCAGATGCTGGGCCTTCTGGAATTGCTTCACCGCTTTTTCCGTGCCTTCCCGGTACTGGCCTGTGACGGTGCCGGAGTAAAAGCCCATTTCGGTCAGCTTCATCTGCAGCCAGTATACCGTTTCTCCTGTGCTGCCTTTTTTCAGGTTTTTGATCTCGCCCTCAGGCACTTTTGTGCCGTCATACGCAGGGGCTGCCGTCGGCACCGGGGTGGTTTTCGGGGCGTAGCGGGAGCTGTCATATTCACCTGGCTGGATCGCGTAGATCAGCTCGGGATCGGCCGGAGCATCGTCATGGATCCACACCTGCATGCCTGAACGGGCGTTTTCATAGATCCACTTTGCGTCGGCCACGGTCATGCGGATGCAGCCGTGGCTTCCGGGCTTGCCCAGTCCCTTCAGGCTGCTCACCTTCAGAGTGCTGTCATCCCCGGCATCGGAGTAAAGCACGGAATGGAAGGCGATCTCGGAGTTGATCTTGGTCCAGTAACGGGCCTGACCGCCTCCCCAGGTGGGAAACTCGCAGTATTTGGCCCGGCGTCCGGTGAGTGTGAAGGTGCCCAGAGGGCTTGGGTGGCTCTTGGTTCCGGTGGCGACCAGAAAGGTTTTTTTGAGGATGGTGTAATCGGCTGTGCTTTCATCATACTGCCACACCTTTACCACCTGGTTTGCCACGTCCACTTCAAAGAAATACAGGGGAGGAAGAGGAACGGGGGAAGGCCGGGGCGTGGCGGCAGTGGAATCCGCTGCTTCCGGGTCGTTGAATAGGATGTTCCAGGTCTGCTCGTCTACGGTACCGGTCTGGGGGAGGCTGTTCATTTTCTGAAACGCTTTCACGGCAGCCTGGGTGTTTTTATAATAGCCCTCGGTGAGCTTGCCATAGGTGAAGAAGCCCAGCTCCTGCAGTCTTTTCTGAACCTCTTTTACCAGGCTGCCGGTGCTTCCGTAGGAAAGCGTGCGGGTGTATTTCACCTCGGTGCGCGGCACCGGGGTCATGCCGACAGGGGTGGGGGAAGGAGAGGGCGTCGGTACCGGGGCCGTGGTGGGCGTTGGATCGGAAAGGGGAGAGTAGATCAGCTCCAGGGTGTCCACATCCGCCTTGCCGGTCGCTTTCAGGCCATGATCCTTCTGAAAATTCGTCACTGCGGTCACGGTTCGGTTATAAAAATTGCCGGTGATGTTGCCGGAGAAATACCCAAGCGCGGTCAGACGGGTCTGCAGCTGTTTGACCAGATCGCCGGTGTCGCCATTTTTGAGAGGCAGATAGCAGGTGCCGTAGATCACTCCCAGTGTGTCATCATCGGCAATGCCGGTGACAGGCAGGCCATAGGCTTCCTGCACCTTCTGCACAGCGGAATGGGTGAGAGAAGCAAACTCACCGGAAAGCGGACCCCGGTAATATCCAACTTCCTTCAAGCGGGTCTGCAGTTTCAGAACGTCTTCGCCGGTGTCGCCGCGTCTCAGGCTTTCATACACCTGAAGGATCTCGTCCTCCTCAGAATAGACGGGCAGGGAAGAAAAAATCAGTATCACACCCATCAGGAACAGGAAAACCGTTTTCAGTGTGTTCCTTTTCATCATTCGGCATCCCTCCGATCTGCTATCGTGTTTCCGTCTTTGCGGAACACCGCGAGTTTGCTGGCAAGATAGTTGAAAAGCACCACCAGCACGGTGACGATCAGCTTGCATATGCTGTCGGACTTTAACAGGAACAAAATCAGATTGAAAATGCCCAATTCGATCAGGAGAAAGCTGATCACCCGGGCAAGGATGAAGCGGACAAACTCTGAAAATGCTTCCGAACCGGTTTTTTTGCTTCTGAACACCCAGCGCTTGTTGGTGAAAAAGGCAAAGAGCACCGCGCACACCCAGCTGAAAAGCTGGCACACGTTGGCGCGCCACTGAAGCTCCGCCCCGGAAAAAGCGGCGTTTTTCAGAACCTTCGCAAGCAGGAAATAGGTGATCAGGCTTACCAGGGTGGTGAGCCCTCCAAAGATCAGATAGTTGACGATCTCTGCCGTTTTTTCCCGCGTGTCAAGAGCCTTGGGCGGATGAGTCCACACTTTTTGGATCAGCGTGCAGCACAGGTCTGCGATCCTGTCAAGGAGCCTGTCGATCATAGCAAGCCTTCTTTCATTTCATTTTCCAGGGGATCGCCCCGATCCCCTCTCGCATAAGTGGCTGTGAGAATGTTTTCGAGCGGCTGAGTGACCGGCTTTTTTGAGGAAGCGGCAATGAAGCTGACATCCCTGTCGGAAAGAGCGATCACCGTGATGTTTTTCATTTTGAGGGTGTCGGAAAAGATCACGCGGATCTTTCGGTTGTGGGTGAGAGAATACTGAAGGAAACGTTCGACCATCCTTATTCCTCCAATTCAGGTTCTGGCACACGGTAGATGCGGATCACGGTGGTTCCCCATTCGTTTTTTCCTTCATACACCGTTTCGCACAGCTCCTGCAGGGCAAAGTGATTCACATACGTTTCGTTATTTTCCCAGTTGCCGGTGTAAATGTATTTTACATTGTATTTTTCCGTTATGTTCGAGTTGCCGACAGGGTCGGAAAAGTAGGCGCGGATCTCGTTTTCCCGGCTGGAGATGTTAAAGCCGTGCCAGTAGAGCCACATGGAAGGGCCGCACACGATGGAGCGCCCGCAAAGGGAGGAAACGGGATTGATGTGCTCTGTCCAGGTAAGAAACATGTCATCCTGGTTGGTATTCTGCTCGATCCACTCGGCGGCTTCCGCTTCCTCTCTGCTGAAAAGCTGATAATCGCTCACGCATTCCCGGGCGATGCTCAGTGTGCCTGTGCAGAAGAACACGAAAACGCTGATCACCGCGATCACACAGCGGCTGCGAAGGCCCTTGAGACGGTCATAAATGCGGAACGCATAATCGGCTGCGATCACCGCGCACAGCATATACCACACATAAAACAGCTTGTTATTGTCATATTCATTGGGCTGGAAGCGGATCAGCTCGGCGGGGATGAAGATGCAGAAGGCGCCCACGGCCAGGAAGCGGATCTTCCTGTCCTTTTCAAACAGCGCAAGCAAGATCAGCAGGAAGGGAATGCCGATGTTTTTAAGATAGAACCAGAGGTACATATCCCGCATGCCGGCGTTTCCGGAATTGTTCACCCAATTGAACTGAAAGGTGAGAAAATGATCCGAGGAGGCGGTTTGCTGGAAGGTGAAGGTGATCAGCTGCGGCAGAGCCAGAAGGACCGCGGTGAAGCCGTACAAAAGCCACGCGTATACCCGTTCCCTGCGGTTTGACATGCGATCCCAAATATCCCACACCATCCATCCAAAGCTGATAAGGCCCAGCGCCAGGAAGCAGTGCGTGTGGATGAGGGGAAGCGCGCCTGCCCAAACGGAAAGCAGAAGCAGGGCCCGGCGATCCGTCTTCACGCGGCCGGGGATCACCGTCCGCTCAAGCATCGAAGCAGGCATTTCGACAGATCCGTCAAACCGGCCGGAGGAACCCATGTCAAAAAGCAGATACAGGCAGGGCAGGAGCATGCACCAGCCACCCAGAATGGTCCTTTGCGGGATCAGCATATCGGCGATCACATTGCTCCACCGAAGGTTATAGGTGGTAAATTCCGTGTGGTTCGCGGGGGTTTGATACCATCCGTTCAGGATGGTGTTCAGCCTTTCCAGAATGCCGGTGCCGCTTTTAAGCTCATTTTCACCCGGCACACCGAGCGGAACGCCGATCATGTCGAAGGAATAAATGAAGCCCAGTCCGCCGTTGATGAAAAACAGCAGGGCTGCCAGGGCGGCCACCCGGCTTCGTCCGGCGACGCGTCGGGCCAGGATCAGGTAGCCGGAGAAGGTAAGGGCCATCATCAGGATGCCGGGAAACACCACCGAAAAGCGCAGGCTGCCGCCGAAAAGCATGAAGGAGGTGGAAAAGGTATCGGTCAGGAAGGGGTAGCACAGCCTTTCACCGGGATAAATGCTGTAATCCGCCGGTACGGCAGCGTTCCGCATGGAGGTGATGATGGAAAGATGAAGGTTCAGGTCGCCGTAGGTGCTTTGCCCCACGTGCAGGGAGCCGTCGGGGACCGGATTGATATTGTGTGTCCACTGCAGATAAGCGCCCACCAGAGTGAGGGGCAGCGCGATCAGCAATATCAGGCGAAGCAGGCTTTGATCTTCCTTCCCGAAGGGACGGAGCGTTTCTTTTCCTCTGAAATGCCAGCAAAGAAAGAGGAGCAACGCCAGCGGGATCAGGCTGAAAAGATGGGCTGTGAGTGTGAACCGGAACAGGAAGGCGGAAAGGTAAGGCAGCCACATCATGAGCAGAATGCCAAGGCATGCACCCAGCCATGCCCGGATCACCGGGCTTTTTCCGGGAACAAGGCAGCGCACGGCAAACACCCCGCCTGCCAGATACACTGCCAGGAACAAAACGCCCTTGATTGCCCCTAAAACCGCCATACTGCCTCCTGAAAGTATTAAATGATCACACCCCTGCCTGCATGAGACAGCGGTTCATTCTTTATTATAAACGGCAAAGATAAATTTGACAATAATGTTCCGAAAATATTACAAAAAGTTTACATCAAAAAAGACCGGATCGCGGTTCCAGGGGCGGCGTCCGGTCGGTTTTTACTTTGAAAAATGAAGGAATCTGTTTTCCATCATCCATGGAGAACGAAAAAACATGGCTTGTCAGTTTTCGTTTTCCGCGGGGGCCATGCCTGCTTCGCTCTCTTCCTGTTTCAGCCGCATAAGGGCCTGGCGGTATCCGCCGGTGCCATACTGCAGGCAGCGGTTCACTCGGCTGATGGTGGCCGTGCTGACGCCTACCTCTTTTGAGATCACCTGATAGGAGACCCCGGAACTCAGAAGCACTGCGGTGTCCAGGCGCTGAGCCATATCATCCAGCTCCCGGATGGTCATCAGATCCTCAAAAAAAGCATAGCATTCCTCAATACTATTCAGGTTCAGCACGGCTTTGAACAGCCTGTCCTTGGATGAAGAATGAAAATCCGCCATGAAAAACCTCCCTGTGAATGAAATTCAACTGTATCTCTACTATAGCGCTTTAATCGGGTGAAGTCAATACCATTGGAGGAATCTGACACGGCTCACGCATGAACGATGTTACCATTCACCTATTTTAAATGAAAAAACATCATCAAAACGCAGAAGATGGATGTATTTTTGTTCTGCTTCAAAACCAAATGAAAGAGGTCGATTTTGCATTTGCTTGAAAAACATAATTGTGTAATTGACACTACTTACTTCATGAGATCAATTTTGCTACTTTATCTCCTGTTCCAACGAATCGAATAGCTCTGTGTTGAAAAAGTCTCCGAGCGTCATCTCAAGTCCGTCACATAGCTTCTTGATCAGATTGATCGATACTTCCCTTCTTCTGCTGTCAAGCATACTGTAGACCGATGAGGGTGTTACACCTGATATATTTGCAAGGTCATTTGGTCTGATTTTTCGTTCTGTGCATATTTCAACAAAGCGTGCTGCTACTGCATCTTTCACTGTCATCTTTCTCACCTCAGTGAAAGAATATTAAACTTAACGCAGCTGCGTATACGCACTTGCGTATTTTTTGAAAAAGTCGTATACTGAAAAAAACATGAAGGAGGAAGACCTTATGAAGAAGTTCGTTTGCTTGGTCCTGGCCATGGTTATGGCACTCAGCATCTGCGGTATGTCCGCTATTGCTGAAGAAGTTACTACCGACAGTAATACCACCATCGCAACTGAGGAAAACTTTGAAATTTCTGTTGACGAAAAGCATTTCGTTGTTCTTTTTGAAGGTGAAAAATACTTTGAAATGAGCTTTGAAGATGCTGTTGCCAATGGATACTTAGAAGAATTTTCCAGTGTGCAATTAGGAGCCTTTTGCTGTCCTGGTAACATTATTAAAGGGGTAGTATACCCCGATGGCACTTACTACAGCACTTCTGATGAAAATCATCCTGCTTCAAGCAACACTTACGAAGGATATGTGGTTATGCTGCACAACTATACAGAACACTACTATTATTTCGTAAGATTTCTTGACACTGATAGCTCTGAAACCGACATTAAAACTTATTTTGAAAATGCCGGCTTTGAAACATCAGAAGAAGATAGCAGTGTGGTTACATCCGAAAAAATCACTTTCGAAGGTGAGACTTATCAGGAATTAAGGATTGACATGACGCAACTGGATGAAAATGGACATTATTTCTCTGGAATGATTATCTTAGAAGGTAATCATATTCTGAGAGATAATCCATTATCTACTACTGCGTTTGTCTATGATAAGACTGTAGGAGACATAATAACTTATAAGTTCTATCCTAAAAAAGGGAATGACGCTAGCTTGTCACTCTATTCGTATGAAGGCGAAGTAATAGCTGCTTTACTTCCTACAAATGAAATAGTTAAAGCTACTGACGAAACAGATGAACTTGGCAGTTACAATGCTGTGATATATCTGCCTAATTTCGCCCAGTACGATGGCGAAGAAATTATCGTTTTATTCAAATCATATAACGAGAATTTCTTCGTTAGACTGACTTGCATCGTGAAGAAGTAACACACTCTCTCCGGCCTGCCCATAATAAGGCGGGCCACTCTTTTTACATAAATAAAAATCCCGGTGTGCCAAACACACACTCCGGGATTTTTGATATTTGTTTATTTTTCGAGAAGAGCTTGCACCTGCTCGTAGCAGGTATTGATGGCATCGATAACAGCCTGGGTGGTGATGGTGGCGCCGGCGATCACGTCCACATTGTCCATGCTCACAGGCAGCTGCATGCCGATAAACTGATTGCAGAATTCAGGTTCCAGTGCCTTAGAACCCAGAGACTCGGTTTCGCAGAAATTTTCGTCGCCGATCGTGATACCGGTGATCTTCCCTTCATCGGAAACGGTCATAGTTACGGCAACGGGGCCGCACATTCCCTGGGCGGAAGCGCTCACCAGCGTACCCGGAATTTCATCAGCGGGGGCGGCTTCAACAGCGCCTCCCAGTGTGGCATAGGCGTCATTGATCGCGGTGACCACAGCCTGGGTGGTGATGGTGGCGCCGGCGATCACGTCCACATTGTCCATGCTCACAGGCAGCTGCATGCCGATAAACTGATTGCAGAATTCAG
>JAZLIA010000030.1:0-7623 GCA_045617125.1 Clostridia bacterium
AAACGCGAAAGGGGACCGATGTTGAAAATTGTCTTCTTTGTCACAGTCATAACACCATTAGCGTTTGGTCTGCGAATGCCTTTGACAAGACGAAGATATGGAATTCCATTATTTTTCGTAAGTTCAACGTACATAATACCCTCCCAAAAATAAGCCCTTATCGCCCAATACTATTATTATATCACAACTTAAAAGAAAAAGCAAGCGAAATCTTTAAATTTCCTTGCTTTTGCGGCTCGATATATCTCTTTTTTTATATGATCATCTGGCAAAGTCGGGAGCGTATTGTAACACGGTTTTTTCAGGTTGGCAAGCAGACCCGTTTTATGGTATAATCAACGAACAAAAATACCATTTTTCAGTTGCTTCGGGGAGGTGATCTTTTGTCCTTTCAAGTGCCTGACCCGGTCAGGGAGGCTGTGCAGCTTCTGAACCGGGCAGGTTTTGAAGCCTATCCCGTGGGCGGCTGTGTGCGGGATATGCTGCTGAATACCTCTCCCCATGACTGGGACCTGTGCACCTCCGCACAGCCGGAAGAAATGAAACATGTATTTAACGCGTTCCGCACACTGGACACCGGCATTCGGCACGGAACCGTGAGCGTTCTATTTGGCGATATGCAGCTGGAGATCACCACCTTCCGCACCGACGGAGAATATGCCGATCATCGCCACCCGGAAAGTGTAAGCTTCACAAGAAACCTTCGGGACGATCTCAGCCGCCGGGATTTCACTGTGAACGCAATGGCGATGGACCTGAAAAACGACCGGGTGATCGACCTGTTCGGCGGAAAGGAAGACCTTGAAAACAAGGTGATCCGCTGCGTGGGCGAGCCTGAAAAACGCTTTGAAGAGGATGCTCTGCGCATCCTTCGGGCAATGCGTTTTTCTGCCCGGCTGGGCTTTACCATTGAACCCGGAACCCTGCTCGGTATGCGGAAGAAGCTGCCCGGGCTGAGCGCGATCAGCCGGGAACGGATCAGTCAGGAGCTGTGCGGTCTTCTGCTTTCTGCGGATCCATCTCCCACCCTGTTCCTGTGCCGGGACATGCTTTTCAGCGTGATCCCGGAAACGGCTGATATGGATACCTGCCCGCAAAACTGTATCTATCACGATCAAAACGTGTTTAACCATACGCTCAAATGCGTATCCTCCACCCCACCCCTGCTGCCCGTACGCTGGGCAGCCCTGATGCACGACATTGCCAAGCCGCTCTGCCGCATGACAGACAGGGAGGGCATCGATCATTTTCCGGGCCATCCGAAAAAGGGCGCGGAGATCGCGCTGCAGATCCTGGAACGGCTGAAGCTTCCAAGGACTTTGACCAACCGGGTCTGTCTTCTGGTGCTTCACCATGACGAGCTTCTCAAAGTGGAAAATGTGTGGCCCCTGCTTTCCATCATCGGCCCGGAAGCCTTCGACCAACTGACGCTGCTGCGCAGGGCTGACTTGCTGGCCCATGCGGAGGCCATACGGAAAAAGGCCGACGAGATCCCCCTTTTCATCCGGGAAAAGGAACGTTTGATCAATGAAAACGCGTGTCTTTCCGTTACTCAATTAGCTCTGCGCGGCAAGGATCTGACCGACTTAGGCATGTCCGGCCCGTCCATCGGCCGCACACTGGATGCCCTGCTTCAGGCCGTAGTGCACAGACAGGCAGAAAATGAAAAAGAAGCTCTGCTCCGGTGGCTTCGTCTTAACCATAAGGAAAAAGCGGATGAAAACAGCAGGGTTTCACCGCCAGGACAGAAAAAGCCCGGCTTCCTGACTTTTGAAAAACGTTCACGCCTGGAACGGGAAGCGGAAGATCTGTCTCCCGAAAGAGAAGAACGCCCCTGTTATCGGGACGGCAGTTCCGTAAATGAATGCTGGAACATGAAAAACCACTGATCCGGGGTGCTGGAAAGATCCGACCCTCAGACACAAATAAACGGAGGAAACAGATATGGCCATGAAAATCGGCGCTCAGCTTTACACCGTTCGCGATCACTGCAAGACCCTCGATTCTCTCTCCCTCTCCCTCAAAAAAATCGCGGAGATGGGTTACCGTTATGTTCAACTTTCCGGCACCTGCGACTATGACGCCGCATGGATGCAGGAGCTAATGCGTTCTCTGGGCCTCATCTGCGTGCTTACCCATACCCCGGCAGCACGCCTCACAGGGGATATCGGGAAAGTGATTGCGGACCACGATGCAATGAACTGCCGCTGCGTTGGGCTGGGCATGGCGAAGCTGGACCCGGAAAACCTGAAAGGCAGCTATGAGGGTTTTCTTGACACATACCGCCCTGTAATAAAAGCCCTTTCGGATGCCGGACATTACTTTATGTATCACAACCACGATCAGGAATTCCGCCTGTTGGAAGGTCAGCCCCTGCTTTACCGTATGGCTGAAGACCTGCCCGAAAGCCAGTTCGGCTTCACGGTGGATACCTACTGGGTTCAGCGCGGCGGTGAGGACCCGGCACGCTGCCTGGAAAGGCTGGCCGGACGCATTCCCTGCATCCACCTGAAGGACTATGCCTTCGGTGCGGTGATGAGCGTTGTGGGCGAAGGAAACATCAATTTCCCCCGGATATTCAAAAAAGCGGAGCAGGGAGGAACACAGTTCATGCTTGTGGAGCAGGATGACTGCGGCGGTGAGGATCCCTTTGAGTGTCTTAAAAGAAGCCTTGCCTATCTTCGGGCACAGGGCTTTGGAGAGTAAATGCCGTGATTCCCTTTGCAATGGCTTTTTTCACGCTTTCCGGTCCCGGAGGCACCGAAACCCTGCGCATTCTGGATCTTTCAGTGCTGGGCTTCCGCTTCCGGGTGCCGGACGTATGCCCGCCGGCGGAAACGGCGGAGCTTTTTCTTTTTGATATCAAACAGGATACGTACATTCGTGTTCCTTTAAGCGGGTTCACCCTGGAAAAGGAAGAAAGCTTTCCTTTTTTCACCGAATATTTCCTTCATATTCCGTCTCCCCTGCCGGAACTGAAAAGCTGGATGGCCAATTACACGCTTTTCACCCGCTTAAAGCAGGAGGGGGATGATGAAGCCCTCGCTCGCCGCTTCACAAACAGTGCGGTTTCTCCTTCTTCAGCAGCGGGATCGCTCCCCGCCTCCCTGCCTCTGGGGCTTTCCCTGGAAACGCCGGAGCTGTACGATCTTTTCCTGCACTCGTCATTTCAGGAAACGAACCGCACATTCCAGCGCCGTTTTGCTATTCCCGGCTGGTTTTCTGCTGTTCCAAATGAAAACCGGGTCACACACCTGTATTTCGGCAATGAATACTGCATTCACCTCTGTCCCCCGGAGGAGCAGCTTTTTTCGCTTCTCAAAAAATGCACCGATCTAAACAAGACTCCGGTGATCGTACTTCCGCCTCTCGACGCCTGCAGCCAGGAAAGCATCTGTTTTCGCATATCCCGCCTGTGCCACGTCCTTTCCCCTGAACGGGTTTTCGTCACGGTGAACGATTGGGGCACATTGCTTTTGCTTTCCGGTCTTTTGCCCCCCTGTGCTTCCCTTATTCTGGGCACGCTTTTCAACAAACGCAAAAAGGACCCGCGGATTTCCAGGCTCACTGCGCCCCCTCCAAAGGAGAGCACCGTGAACGTGCCGGAAGTGGGAAACATGCTTTTTTCCCACAGGGTCGCCTGCATCGCATTTGAAGCTCTGCCTGAAAAGCAGATGCCGGCGCCCCGCTTTGAAAGTGAGGTGCACCTGCCCTATTATCAGATATGCACTGCCGGCTTCTGTCTTATACGCGCGGCCCGGGAAGAACATGTTCCCCGGCAGGATTCAGTTTCCTGTCCCAACTACTGCATGGAAAAAGAGGAAACAAGACCTGTTCCTGCCCCCATGATCACACGTTTCAACAGCCTGTTTGCCCTTAGCCCGAAGGCTGACCTTTCCTTTGCCTCCCGGGCAGTGATCCACCTGTAAGGAGAAAACAATGCAGCCGCTTTTTCTCACCGTCGGCATGGGCAGCCTGGACGAATACCCCTCCTTTGTTTCCGCCGGAGCGAATGAAGTGTTCTGCGGCTTCGTTCCGGAAAGCTGGCAGCAGCGTTTTTCCTGCCTTGCCCCTCTCAATCGCCGGGAGGTACACTATGCCAACTGCCAGCTGGGCTCGGAAAGTGAAATGAAGATCCTGCGTAGGATGATGACGCACTATCAGGTGCCGGTCACCCTTACGTTCAATGCCCTGAACTATGCCCCGGATCAGCTCCCAATCGTGACCGAGCTTATGCGCCGGGCAGTCTTCCTGGGATTTAACCGTTTTATTTTAGCGGATATGGGGCTGATCATGCATCTGAATTCCGTTCGCCGTACCGACACCGCCCTTCAGAACATCCATCTCCACATCAGCGGCGAGCTGGGACCCCTCACCCCGCCGCTGATCGAACTGCTTCGCTCTCTCGGTGCGGAAAGGATCATTTTTCCCCGTAAAACGTGCTTTGAAGATATGGCTCTTCTGATCCGTCGGGACCGCGAGCTTCACCCCTCTTCGCCGCTGGAATGGGAAATGTTTCTTTTCAATGAAAACTGTGCCTTTTCCGGGTGTTTCTGCAATGCCCTGCACTGTGACGCCCTGCCTTATGCGTGCCGCCTTCCGGGAGCAGTCCCTCCAGCGCTTCATACCGCATCAGCTCCTGACCTTCCCGGTGCCACCGGCTGCGCTCTGTGTTCTCTGCCCCGTGCCGCAATGCTTGGAATCACTCATTTCAAGCTGGTAAGCCGCGGCGCTCTTCCGGAAAACACCCTGCGGGATATTGCTTTCTGCAAGCTGGCTCTGTACAATGCCGGGCAGGAAAACGCAGCTCCGGATGAACTGAAAAACAGGATGTTCCCGAACGGATGCTCCGGTGCGTGCTACTATGAGCCATGATGCCATGATGATGAACGATACAGAAAATTTGCTATTGTAGTAAATAGCCCATTGTGGTAAACTACATGCGGAAATAAATATATTTCGAGGGATAAATATGAATGAGATCATTCGGGCTGAATGCCAAAGCGACAGACTTATCCTTTATGTAAACACAAAAATCACTTCCGATAACGCTGCTCAGTTCAAGCAGGAAGTGGATGCCGCCAAATTACAGCCGCACAACTTTGCGGAAGTGGATCTTTCCGGGGCGGAATATATCAGCAGCGCCGGTCTGCGCGTGATCCTTTCTCTATACCGCAGTGAAAAGGAAGCCGGACGCGGTGAGGATCAGTTTCTCATCAGCGGCGCCAACGCCACCGTATATGAGACGATGGAGATCACCGGCTTCACCGACATGATGAATGTGCGCCGCATGAAACACCGCATTTCTCTGGAAAATGCGGAATTGATCGGTGAAGGCTTCAACTCCAAGGTATATCGCGTAGATCAGGAAAACATCGTGAAAGTGTTCATCCACGATGAATCCGAAGAGGAGATCCAGCGTGAGCTGGACCTGGCCAAGTATGCCTTTGTTCAGGGCATTCCTACCGCCATTTCCTTCGATATCGTGGATGTGGAGGGCAAAAAGGGCGTCATGTTCGAAATGATGAACGCCGGTTCTCTCCGTAATTATGTGAGAGACGATACCTCTCATCTGGATGAGCATCTGGATAAGTACGCCGCCCTGCTCAAAGAGCTGCATTCCACCCGGGATAAAGAACGCCGCCTGCCGGACGCCCGTGTGCGCATGCTCCGCCATCTGGATGAAAACAAAAACAGCTTCACTGCGGAAGAGTATGCCCGTATTTCCGCTCTGGCAAACGAGCTGCCGGAAAAAGACATTATCCTTCACGGTGACTGCCACATCAAAAACATCATGCTGCATAACGGAGAACCCGTCCTGATCGACCTGGACACGCTTTCCCGCGGCGATCCCGTGATCGAGCTCGGCAATATCTATTACGCCTACAATGCCTTCGAAGTCTTCTGGCCGGGCAATAATGAAACATTCTTCGGCATTCCCCAAAGCCTGATAAACCGGGTCATGGACGGCGTGACAGACCGGTACTTTGCCGGCCAAAGCGCAGAGCAGCGCACCCGGAATATGGACCGTATCCGTTTTGCCTCTGATGTGCGCATGATGCATTTCCTCGCGCGGAACAAGCCCGAAGAAAAGGAGGCCCTTCGCAAGGTCGCAGAGGATCTTGTGCAGATCAGCACCCACATTGATTCTTTGGCACTGGATATGGCATAACTGCTGCAGCAATCCTGTTTTTCTGTGAATAAAGGTATTGAACCGGGGATCGTCTCTGCTCAATACCTTTTTATGTTGGAAATGGTATAGACCCTGTTCCGTCATAAGCTTCAGGCTGCGAAGCAGCTCCAAAGGCTGAAACATCCTTCCCGGACGGCATAATACTAAACGAGTTTTAAAAACTTAACAGATACGCTGCAAGTTTTTCGTTCTGGCTAAGCTGAGTGGAGGGAGGCGTACGTGAAACGTACGTTTAACAGAATGAAGCAACGCCAGAGGGGAAAAGATGCAAGCAGATGTTGGGTTTTTAAAATGAGTTTAGTATAAGGAGGACAATATGATCCCGGTACTTCCGGAGCTTCTTGAACGAAAGCTGAACGAACAATACGGTTCCGAAACGGCAGAAAAGATCCGGGCCGGTTTTATGCAGCGCCGCCCCGTCACCCTGCGCATAAACACGCTGAAAAGCGACAAAAGCACGGTGGAAGCTGCCCTCAGAGAGGCAGGCATCGCTTTTTCTCCGGTAAGCTGGTATGAAGACGCGCTCATTCTGCAGGATGTGACCGTGAGCTGCGTTCGTTCCCTGCCTCTGTATGAACAGGGAGGCTTTTATATGCAGGGGTTGTCTGCCATGATTCCCGCTCTGGTAATGGAGCCGAAGGAAAAGGAATCCATTCTGGATATGGCCGCCGCACCGGGTGGAAAAACCACGCAGATGGCCGCGCTGTCTCATGGACAGGCCCTCATCACCGCCTGCGAACGGGATCCCCTGCGGGCGGAACGCCTGCGCTTCAACCTGCAGCGGCAGGGCGCCGGACGGGTGAATGTGATGAACCAGGATGCCCGTCAGCTCAGCGACTTTTTCCGCTTTGACAAGATCCTTCTTGATGCGCCCTGCACCGGCAGCGGCACCGTGCTGCTTTTGGAAAACGAGCCTCAGCGGCGTATGGAGGAAAACTGGGTAAGAAAAACCGTCTCCACCCAGACCGCAATGCTGAAAAAAGCATTGAAGATCCTTCAGAAAGGCCATGAAATGGTGTATTCCACCTGTTCGGTGCTGCGGGATGAAAATGAGCAGGTCCTTTCCTCCGTGCTCAGCTCCGGCAAAGCCGAACTGGTATCCCTTTCCCCCGCCCCATTTTCCGCAGTTCCCTTCCTGCCCGTTTCCATCCCCGGAACATTGTGTGTGGGCCCCACGGAGCTGTACGAAGGGTTCTTCGTGGCAAAAATAAGAAAGCTCGGAGATTGAAAGTAAACCATAACAAATTTACATTGACCAGGAGCACCCAAAAAGCCCATCGCGCCGGTGGGCTTTTTCTGGTGCGCCCGGCATGGGCGACAACTTGGTGGTGAAAGTCCACTACGGACTCGGTAGCAGGAACCGTTAGCCAAAGGCAAGGGTGTCCGTCGTGAGGCGGAATCTGAAGGAAGCCGGATTGCGGAGGTTGAAA
>JAZLIA010000031.1:0-9658 GCA_045617125.1 Clostridia bacterium
CAAGTGTGTTATTGGTAACAGACATACCATCGGCATCACGCTATTGGAGCGCAAGATAAGCCTTCCCCCGTTGGGGAAGGTGGCGCGGAGCGCCGGATGAGGTCCGCTTCGCTTTTTCTGTTTCGTAAGCGATTGCCCTGCAAATTTAGATAATATACATTGACAGGCGATGTATATTATGTTATAACATATATCGTGGAGGTGATCTTATGAACCTGTCAGCCGATCTTCTGCGGGGATATACCGATACCGTCCTGCTCTGTCAGCTGGAAAAGGAAGACAGCTACGGCTATCGGATAAGCAAAAACGTGCTGGAGCTCAGTGAGGGCGGGCTGGAACTGAAGGAAGCCACCCTTTATACGGCCTTCCGACGATTGGAAAATGCCGGGCTGATCCGATCCTGGTGGGGCGATGAAGCCACCGGCGCCCGGCGGCGCTACTACTCCATCACCGAAGAAGGACGAAAAAAGCTTACTGAGGACCGGGCCTCCTGGATGGAGAGCCGGGACCTGCTTGACAAACTCATTTCAGGAGGTGCCTTATGAACGATACCGTTAAGCAGCTCGTGGACCGCCTTTTTGATAAAACAGCAGACACGGAGGAGCTGCGCACCCTGCGCGAGGAACTGGAAAACCACTGCCGCGAACATTATGACGACCTGATCCAAAAAGGCATGAGCGAGCAGGAAGCGCTTCAGGTGCTTAAAGAAGGCCTGAAAGGCATGGAAGAGCTGATCGGGCAGGCCTCCCTGCCTGCGGTTTCCGGGCAGCAGAACAGAAAAGAAGCACAGCAAACACCGGTAATGCATCTGAACGAAAAAAACCCCGTTTCAGGAAAGGAGTCTTACTCCGAAACGGCAGCGGCAGAGCCTCCCGTGAGCGAATGGGAATTTGACGCGGAAGAGATTCGCAGCATCTCAGCCCGGACGGATTGCGCCCCTCTTGAACTGATCCCCACCCCCGGCGACCGGGTACGGGTCACCTGCGAACCGGCCTGCTTTATGGAGTGCTATGTGTATCAGAACGAGCTTCATATCCTGTATGACAATAAAAAAGCCCACGCCCGCAAAAAGCAGCAGCGTCAGCTTTTTCAGGAAGGCGGTCATGCCTCCTTTATGGATGTGGTGCAAACCTTCCTCAGCAACCTCTCCGACAGCTTTTCCATTCAGCTGGGGCAGGATGCCCCCACCATCCGCATCTATTTCCCGTCCGATCCGGGCAGGTCTGTCTCAGCTTCCACGGTCACCGGGGATATTACGGTGAAAGGCAGCTTAAATGTTTCCGATCTTCATCTCCACAGCACCGGCGGCGATATCCGGGCGGAAGGCAGCCTTATCGCCGATTCCATCATGGCGGATACAGTGGGCGGAGACATCCGGGCGGAAAGCACGGTGCAGGCCCGTGAAATACAGCTTAAATCGATCAGCGGAGATATCCGGGCGCAGCTCAGGGCCGATGAAGCCTCCGTTTCCTCCACCAGCGGAGATCTCGCCATCCAGGCGGATGCCGACCGTGTCACCCTTCGCACCGTCAGCGGCGATCTGGAGCTGACCGGCCATGCCAGAAGGATCACCGGCGGCACCACCAGCGGCGATCTTTCCCTCCTTCTCACTGGCGCACCGGAGATCACCGAAGCCCGCAGCGTGAGCGGCGACCTTCTTTTGCGGCTGGGAGAGATCGAGCCCAACGTGCACGTCGTATCCTCCACCGTATCCGGAGATGTGAATATCCGCTTCCCCAATGCGGGTAAGGACGCCGCGTCACAGGTGAGCGTCAGCACCGTATCCGGCGATATCCGGGTGGAATAAACCAAAGAGATACCGGAAATCAAACTCCCAGCATTTCCTTTACGGCCCTGAAGGACCGTTCAATATCCCTCGTCTGGTGCAGACTGCCGTAATGCTCCAACGCAAAGCATCCCGTATAGCCCTGTTCAAGCAGGGCTGCGACGATCCTGCTGATGGGCATTTCACCGTCTCCCACGGCGCAGGGATACATTTTTTTGCCGCCCACCGAAACCTGAACACCGCCGTCGTTTTCGGCAAAGCTGCGGTCCTTCAGATGAACATCTGAATAGCCAGGTTTTCTTTATTCACCGTTTCCATGTTCATGTGAACGCCGTCATAGCCCACCTGCCTTGCATGGGCGCACATTTCTTCCAGCGGCCGGCCATCCTGTTTTGCCGCGTCCCGGATATGATCGAAAAAAACAGAAAGCATCTGGCTTCTCCCCCTGTCCGTTCAACTGTTTTTTGCTGTTTTTATTCTAAGCGCGATGGGGTATTTCGTCAACAAAAAAACGGACCCTCCTGTTATCCGTCACGAAAACTGCGTTTTCATGATGAAAAACTTGATATCAACCCGACTCGGCAGGTTGCATACACAGACGGTTTTGATTATAATAAAGGATGGCTGTATATGCCTCTCTTCTTATGCTGCCGAAAGGAATGAATCTATGCTTGAAGGATTGAAAAAACTGTTCGGTCTGGGCAATGACGCCGCGCTGAAGCCGCTGCTGAAAAAGGTGCAGGAAATCAACGCCCTGGAACCGTCCTTTGAAAAACTGAGCGACGCGGAGCTTTCCGGAAAAACGCAGGAATTCCGCACCCGTTATAAAAACGGTGAAACTCTGGATCAGCTGCTTCCGGAGGCCTTTGCCGCAGTGCGCGAGGGCGCCCGCCGCGTATTGGGCCTGCGTCCCTTTGATGTTCAGCTGCTGGGCGGCATCGTGCTGCACCAGGGCCGCATTGCCGAAATGAAAACCGGTGAAGGAAAGACCCTCACCGCCCCTCTGGCCGCCTATCTGAACGCCATTCCCGGCGAAGGCGTGCATATCGTAACGGTCAACGATTACCTGGCTTCCTTCCAGGGTGAAGAAATGGGCAAGCTGTTCCGCTTCATGGGCATGGAGGTCGGCATCATCGTGCACGACCTGGACAATGCCGCGCGAAAGGCCGCCTATGCCGCCGACATCACCTACGGCACCAACAATGAAATGGGCTTTGACTATCTGCGCGACAACATGGTGCTTTATGCCCGGGATATGGTGCAGCGCGGCCATAACTTTGCCATTGTTGACGAGGTGGACTCCATTCTTATCGACGAAGCCCGCACCCCTCTGATCATTTCCGGTCAGGGTGAAAAGCCCACCGAAATGTATGACCGGGCCGACCGCTTTGTGAGCCGCCTCAAGATCGATGAGGATTACACGGTGGAGGAAAAGGATAAAGCCGCCGTGTTCACCGAGGAAGGCGTACGCAAGGCGGAAACCGCCTTCGGCATCGAAAACCTGTCAGATCCTGAAAATAACGAGCTCAACCACTACCTGATCCAGGCCCTGAAGGCCAACACCCTGATGAAAAAGGATGTGGATTATGTAGTGCAGAACGGCGAAGTGATCATCGTGGATGAATTCACCGGCCGTCTCATGATCGGCCGCCGCTTCTCGGACGGCCTGCATCAGGCCATTGAGGCCAAGGAGCACGTGAAGGTGGCGCATGAAAGCAAGACCCTGGCCACCATCACCTTCCAGAACTACTTCCGTATGTACAAAAAGCTCAGCGGCATGACCGGTACGGCCAAAACCGAAGAGAACGAGTTTCAGGGCATTTACAGCCTGGACGTCGTACAGATCCCCACCAACAAGCCCATGATCCGCAAGGATCTGAACGACACCATCTACCGCACCAAAAAAGGCAAATACAACGCGGTGGTGGAAGAGATCATCCGCCGTCACGCCACCGGCCAGCCCGTGCTGGTGGGCACCGTGAGCGTGGAAGTAAGCGAGCTGCTCAGCCGCATGCTGGACCTGCGCGGTATTCCCCATGAAGTGCTCAACGCCAAGCAGCATGCCCGTGAAGCTTCCATCGTCGCCCAGGCCGGTCACTACGGCGCCGTCACCATCGCCCCCAACATGGCCGGACGCGGAACCGATATCCTCTTGGGCGGCAACCCGGATTATATGGCCCGCCGCACCCTCCGCCAGGAGGAGGTGCCGGAGGAGATCATTGAGGCAGCCACCGGCTTCAACGAAAACGTCAGCGAGGAAGTGCTGACGGTGCGCGCCCGCTACCGTTCCCTGCGGGACGAATACAAAAAAACCACCGATGCCGAGCATGAAAAAGTGGTGGCCGTGGGCGGGCTGCACATCATCGGCACGGAGCGGCACGAAAGCCGCCGTATCGTCAATCAGCTGCGCGGCCGTGCCGGCCGCCAGGGCGACCCCGGCAGCAGCCAGTTCTTTATCGCCCTGGAGGATGACCTGATGCGCCTCTTCGGCGGTGAACGCATCCAGCCCCTGATAGAGCATCTGGGCATGGACGAGAATACGCCCATCGAAGCCGGTATGCTCACCAAGCAGATCGAAAACGCCCAGAAGCGAGTGGAAAGCCGCAACTTTGAGACCCGTAAGCACGTTCTGCAGTATGACGATGTGATGAACCAGCAGCGCGGGGTCATTTACGGCCAGCGTCTGCAGGTGCTGCGGGGCGAGGATATGCAGCAGGTGATCCGCAACATGTGCGACGCGCTGATCAGCAACGCGGTAGACCGTCACTGCTCCGGCGAAGCGAAGGATGGCTGGGATATCGCCGGCCTCACCGATTATCTGGAACGGCTGTGCATCCCTCAGGGCTTCATTTCCCTGAACAGGGACACCTGCGATTCCGGAAACCGGGATATGATCAAGGATCTGCTCAAAAAAGAAGCGCTGCGCGTATACGACATGCGCTGCGAAAAGATCACCTCTCTGGGAGTGGATCCCCGGGAGCTGGAGCGGGCCATCCTGCTGCGCGCGGTGGACCTGCGCTGGATGGATCACATCGACGCGATGGATCAGCTGCGGGACGGCATCGGCCTGAGAGCCTATGCCCAGCGCGACCCCATCAACGAATACAAGCTGGAAAGCTACGATATGTTTGACGAGATGACCAGCCTGATCCGCGAGGATACGGTGCGCCGTCTCTACACCCTGCGTCTTGAAAAGGGACCTGCCCAGCCCACGGAACGCAAAGCCGCCTTCCGGGTGACCGGCAGCAACCAGCAGCAGGATTCCGCCCCCGGCAGAGAAGCTCCCCACAGCCCCGTGAAGGTGGGCAAAAAGCCGGGACGGAACGATCCCTGCCCCTGCGGAAGCGGCAAAAAGTATAAAAACTGCTGCGGGCGGGATGCCTGAAGCAGTTCCTTAGGGAATCGCTGACTTCAAAACCCGGGAAAGGCGTGATGTATCTCCGCTTTCCCAGATCATCTGGAGGGATCAATATGATCATCGAATTACAACAGTTTACCGCCCAGCTTGATACGCTCCGCTCCACTCTCAGCGAGGTGGGAGAGGGGCTGCATATCGATCACATGCAGGAGGAGCTGCAGGAGCTGCGGGAAGAAATGAACGCCGAAGGCTTCTGGGACAATGTGGAACGCTCCACGCATGTAAATCGCCGTATCGCCAGCCTGGAAGGCAAGATCAAGCACTATCATTCCCTTCTTTCCTCCTGTGAGGACATCGACACATTGATGGAATTATGTGAAGAAGCCGATGACGCCGATATGGTGGAGGAGATCCGCTGCGAAATCGAAAAACTGCAGAAGGAGACCGAAGCCCTGGCGCTGGAGACCCTGATGCGCGGCAAGTATGACGATAATGACGCCGTGCTTTCCCTGCATGCCGGTGCGGGCGGCACAGAGGCTCAGGACTGGACCCAGATGCTTTACCGGATGTACACGCGTTACTGCGAGCGGATGGGCTTCACCGTGAAGCTGCTGGACCTGCTGGATGGCGATGAAGCGGGCATCAAATCGGTCACCTTTGAAGTGAGCGGAGATCACGCCTATGGCTATCTTCGCGGAGAAAAGGGCGTTCACCGCCTTGTGCGCATCAGCCCCTTTGATTCAAACGCCCGCCGTCACACCTCCTTTTCCTCTTTGGACGTGGCTCCCATGCTGGATGACACCGACAGCGAGATCGAGATCGACATGAAATATGTGCGGGTGGACACCTACCATTCTTCCGGCGCAGGCGGACAGAACGTAAACAAAACCTCCTCCGCCGTACGTATGACCTATGTGAAGGATGACGTGACCATCGTGGTATCCTGCCAGACCGAACGCGACCAGGTGCAGAACCGCGCCACCTGTATCAAAATGCTCAAAGCCAAGCTGCTGGAGCTGCGTGAACGCGACAAGGAACAGGAAATGGCCGACATCAAGGGCGAAATGAAAAAGATCGAATGGGGCAGCCAGATCCGCTCCTACGTATTCCAGCCCTACACCATGGTGAAGGACCACCGCACCGGTTACGAAAGCGGCAACATCGTCGATGTGATGGACGGCAACCTGGAAGGCTTCACCACCTCCTACCTGAAGATGCAGTAAGCCCGGCCGGATAGCTCGTTTTGCAAATGAAAATGAAAAAAACCGTGTTTACCCTTTTGGGCATCATTCTGTTTTTCTCTCTCCTGTGTTCCTTCTCCGCCTCTGTCATCCTGAATGCCCAGACGATGCAGAGCGGCTTTGAGACCCTCTCCCCCGACGAACGGGCGCAGGCTGCGAGTCTGGGCGCGGAAGCGGCGGAATATGGGCTTTACGCAAAAAGCATCACGGATTACCTGTCGGGAAAGGGCGATATGTGCGTGCTTCCCGGCTCAGACGGAGAAACTGTGCCCGCCTTTTACGACACCGACGGAAAGATGGGCGAAAGCAAACAGAATGTGCACATGCAGGACGTGCGTGCCCTTGTTTCGGCGCTGGTGATGATAAGGTATATCGGGTGCGGCGGCGTGCTCAGCGCACTGGCTGCGCTGTATCTGTATGGAAGGGCCCGGAAAAAGCCCTTCCCTCTGGACGCGGCGCTTCACGGCTTTTCTTTGGGGGCGCTGATCCTGCTGGGGATGATTTTTGCCCTTGCCGTGTGGGCTCTTGCCGATTTCTACGGTTTCTTCCTCACGGCACACCGCATTTTATTTCCCGGTAACGATTACTGGATGCTGGATCCTGCCCGCCATGTTCTGATGGCGCTGATGCCGCTGAGCTTTTTTGAATATTACGCAAAAAAGCTGCTCACGCAGCTGCTTCCGCTGTTTGGCATCATGATCTGCCTGCCCATCGCCTATTTCAGATACAAGAAGGAACCCGAAAAATGACCTATGAACAAATGAGCGTTTCCCGCATAGAGGAACTGAAAACACAGGAACACATACGCATCCTGGCCATCGAAAGCAGCTGTGACGAAACTGCTGCCGCCGTGGTGGAGGATGGAAGAAAAATTCTTTCCAACGCCGTGTTTTCCCAAATCGACATGCATGCGCTCTACGGCGGTGTGGTGCCTGAGATCGCATCCCGGGCCCATGTGGAAACCGTGGACCGCATTGTGGATCAGGCTCTCCGGGATGCCGGAATGACCCTTGACCGGGTGGATGCTTTGGGGGTCACCTATGGCCCCGGTCTGGTGGGGGCGCTTCTCACCGGAGTCACTGCAGCCAAAGCCCTGGCCTACGCGGCCCAAAAACCGCTCATCCCCGTGAATCACATTGAAGGTCACATCTGTGCCAATTTTCTTACGCATCCGGAGCTGGACCCTCCCTTCACCTGCCTGGTGGTCAGCGGCGGGCACAGTCACCTGATGAACGTGAAGGGATCCGGCGAATATGAGCTGCTGGGCTGCACACGGGATGACGCCGCCGGTGAATCCTTTGACAAGGCAGCCCGTGTGCTCGATATTCCCTATCCCGGCGGGCCGCTGCTGGACAAGCTCGCCGAGGAGGGCGACCCGCACTGTCTCACCCTTCCCTCCCCCAAAACGCAGAGCCCCTATGATTTCAGCTTTTCCGGCCTTAAAACCGCCTTTATCAACACGGTGCATCACCTTCGCCAGAAGGGGGAGGAGCCGCAGAAAGCCGATCTGGCCGCCGCCTTCCGCTGGGCAGTGGTGCGTCAGCTGGTCGACAGAACCATGCTTGCCGTGAAGGACCTGGGCATTCAGCGCCTGGCCATGGCCGGCGGGGTGAGCGCAAACAGCCTGCTCAGAAGGGAAATGCAGAAAGCATGCGATAAAGCCGGCATTCCCCTGTTCCTTCCCAGGCTGGACCTGTGCGGCGACAATGCCGCGATGATCGGCTCCGCGGCTTACTGGCGCTTAATGAAGGGAGAGCATGCTTCGCTTTCCCTGAATGCCGACCCGGCCCTGCGTCTTATCTGATCAGACCCGTTTTTTTCCATTTTTTCAGCTGTATATGCAATTGCCGCGCTTGCGCGGCCCCCTGCCGGCATGTTACAATGATTGTGACAAAACCGGCATTTTTGTTCCGGTCATGGGATGGAGGAAAAAATCAATGCAATACCGTACCTTTGGAAAGCTCGGCATTCAGGGTTCCGCTCTGGGCCTGGGCTGCATGCGTTTTAACGGCGAACCCACGAACGGCGTCCAGTGCGACGAACAGAAAGCCATTTCCCTGATCCGCAGGGCGATCGACGGCGGCGTCACCTATATCGACACCGCCTATGTGTATCTGGGCAAAACCTCTGAGATCGTGCTGGGCCGTGCCCTGAAGGACGGCTACCGGGAAAAGGTGACCATCGCCACCAAGATGCCTCTGGGCGCGGTCACCTGCCGCGCAGACATGGAAAAGCTGCTTGAGGAAGAACTGGACAAGCTGCAGACCGACCATATCGATTTTTATCTGATGCACGGCATCAAACGCGACGGCTGGGAAAAGTTCAAGGAGATCGGCGCGCCGGAGTTTTTTGACGATATGAAAAAGGCCGGCAAGATCCGCTTCAAGTGCTTCTCTTTCCACGGCCCCTATGAGGATTTTGAATACATCCTCCGGGATTATGACTGGGATATGGTGCAGATCCAGTACAACTTTATGGATATCGACAACCAGGCCGGCACGAAGGGCCTGGAGCTGGCAGGCAGCATGGGCATTCCCGTGATGATCATGGAAGGCCTGCTGGGCGGCCGTCTGGCCAACGCACCCGATAATGTGCAGAAGCTCTATGACGATTTTCCGGTGAAGCGTTCCCCGGTGGAATGGGCTTTCCGCTGGCTGTGCGATCATAAGGAAGTCGCCACCGTGCTTTCCGGATGCAATGAGATGAGCCAGGTGGAGGATAACCTGCGCATTTTTGACACCGTGGGCACCGGGCTGATGACCAAAGAAGAACATGACCTGATCGACCGGGTGCGTGAAGCCTACATCAGCCGCACGAAGATCGGGTGCACCGGCTGCCGCTACTGCATGCCCTGCCCGAACGGCGTGAACATTCCCGGCATCTTCTCCGCCTGGAACAACGTGTCGCTCTATAATATGGATGTCAAGGATAACTGGCAGATCCTCAATATCAAAAAGAACGGCGAAACGCCCGATAAATGCCTGGAATGCGGCGCCTGCGAAGCAGCCTGCCCCCAGCACCTGAATATCATTGACAATCTGAAGATCGCACGGAAAGAGCTGGACCTGTAATAGCAAAAAGCAGTCCGGAAAAAAACTGCAATAACAATGAGAGAGCCAGGATCGACCTCGCCGGGTTGATCCCGGCCTTCTCTTTTATTTTCAGTTTGCAAACCCTTTCTGAACCGGCCCAGAACCCGGAAAACAGCATCGGTTATCTTTGTTCATAGCTGTAGGCGGTCATCTTGCCGTTATGCGTTACGGATGCGATGTT
>JAZLIA010000032.1:0-21098 GCA_045617125.1 Clostridia bacterium
GGAATCTGCTGACCAATCAGGTATTTACCCAGCGAAAACCCATCTTCGCCAGGCATCATAATGTCGAGCAGTACAAGATCAGGTTTCTCATGCTGTAGGGCAATCCGCGCATCTGCTGCACAGGGCAATTCCTGTGTACGATACCCGGCCAGAGCCAGGTGCATGCCTGTTACTTCCCGAATGCCAGGGTCGTCTTCCACTAAGAAAACTAAAGCCATAGCTATTTCCTCCCATACTTATTGTAGCATAAAATGGAGGATATGAATGTAACGAAGTTGTAACGGATAGCATCTGACTAACAGTGAGCGGAGCACTCCTATGTATTTGATATGAAAAAGCAGCAATGTGGTCTTCAATTTGAAGAAACATTGCTGCTTTTTCTGTTTTTGGTGTAATATACCCTTGACAAAAGTGCTTCCAGATTCCGAAGAGGGTTTTTTATTTCGTATGATCAGCTGACTGTTTTTCCTTTTTCAAATGTGATATAATAGAGAAGTGAAAGAATCCTTTGGGGATCGAAGAGAGGTAATATATGGACCTGAATGACCTGAACCCCATGCAGCGAATGGCAGCGGAGACCCTGGAAGGACCGGTGCTGATTCTGGCCGGTGCCGGCAGCGGAAAGACCCGTACCATCACCTACCGTATCGCCAATCTGCTTCAATCGGGTGTGAATGCCTGGAACATCCTGGCTTTGACCTTTACCAACAAGGCAGCTCGTGAAATGAGAGAAAGAGTAGAAAAACTGGCAGGAGAAGCTGCTCAGGATATGTGGATGGGCACGTTCCATTCGATCTGCGTGCGGATCCTGCGCCGGGATATTGAAAAGCTGGGTTATACCAGAAGCTTTACTATTTATGATGACGATGACCAGACCCGTGTGATCAAGGATGCGCTGCAGGTTCTGAATATTGATGAAAAGAGCCTGCCGCCCAAGGAAGTGCGGACGCGTATCGGGGATGCAAAAAACAAACTGATGAGCCCGGATGAGTGGTTTGGCCACAGTGAGAAGAACCTGCATTGCCAGAAGATTCATGAAGTGATGAATTGGTATGAGGAGAAGCTGAAAAGGGCCAACGCACTTGATTTTGATGACCTTATCATGAAAACGCTGCAGCTTTTGGCGGAAAACCCGCCTGTGCTGCAATATTATCAGAATAAATTCCGGTATGTTCATGTGGATGAATATCAGGATACAAATGCTGCACAGTATGAGCTGGTAAGGTTGCTGACCTGTGAGAGTGGCAATCTTTGCGTGGTTGGTGATGATGACCAGTCCATTTATGGATGGCGCGGCGCGGATATCCGCAATATTCTGGATTTTGAGAAGGATTATCCAAATGCGCGGGTGATCAAGCTGGAACAGAATTACCGTTCCACTGCCAACATATTGGATGCAGCCAATCAGGTGATCGCTCACAACCGGGGCAGGAAAGAAAAGACCCTGTGGACAGACAGCGATCCCGGTGAGCTTATCCATTTTTTCAGTGCCGGGGATGAAAGAGAGGAAGCTGCATGGATCTGCGACCGGATACGCGAAAAGCACAAGGATACTCCCTATACCGAAATGGCGGTGCTCTACCGTATGCATGCCCAAAGCCGTGTGATCGAAGAAATGCTCATGCGGGCAGGTATTCCCTATAAGGTGTTTGGCGGCACACGTTTCTATGACCGCAGGGAAGTAAAGGATGTACTGGCCTATTTAAGGCTGCTTGCCAATCCGGCGGATGATGTGTCCCTGAAACGGATTATCAACGTGCCGCGCCGTTCGATCGGGGACAGTACGGTGAGTCAGCTGGAGGAGGCTGCCGCAAAAGAGGGTGTTCCTCTATTCTCTGTGCTGAGCATGCCTCCGGAAACGCTGGGATCCCGGCCCCGCAAATGTGTTGCCGAATTCATGCTGCTCATATTGAAGCTGACCGCGCTTAAGGATCAATTGCCGCTCAGTGAGTTTGTGGACACCCTGCTGGAGGAAACCGGACTGAAAAAGCAGCTTGCCAATGAAGATAGCGATGAAGCACGTGAACGGTTAGAAAACCTGAGCGAGCTTGTGAGCGCAGCCAAGGAATTTGAAGAACATTCGGAGGATAAGTCGCTGGAGGCTTATCTGGAAAATGTGTCGCTTGTGACGGATCTGGACAGGGAGAATACCTCCCTGCAGTTTGTGACCCTGATGACCCTGCATACGGCCAAGGGTCTGGAATTTGACGATGTGTTTCTTGCGGGCATGGAGGAAGGCGTATTCCCTTCTTCCAGAGCCCTGCAGGAGGATAACCGGATGGAGGAAGAAAGACGGCTTTGCTATGTGGGACTCACCCGTGCGAGAAAATGTCTGTTCCTTTCCTGTGCGCGCAGAAGGATGGTGTTTAACCAGATCACAGTGAACCCGCCTTCTGTGTTTCTCAGCGAGATCCCGGCAAGACTGGTATTTGACGAATATAAGGATATGCAGCGGATGGATCTGGACCAGGGGAGGAAGAATGAACTAAACCGTATGAACCGCCGCATACCGCCCCGGCCGGCTGGTTTCGGAACTCCCGGAATGGGCCAGAAGGGAAGCCTTACCGTGAAGGATGCCCTGCGGGGAGGCAACCTTGCTATTCCCGGCGTTTCCAAAGGCTTCCCGTCTGTAGAAACCAGGCCGCAGATCGAGCAGAAGCTTTTTAAGCCGGGTGATCGGGTGCTTCACCGGAAATTCGGTGTCGGGGTCGTGCAGAAGGTGACCGGAAGCGGCGCGGAAGCGCGGATCTTTATTGCTTTCACGGCCTACGGTGTGAAGGAATTTTCACTGGCGATTGCGCCGCTGGCCAGGCTTGAATGATGGAGAAAACATAAGATGACGCATGAAGATTATCTGTCCCTGTGTGCAGAAATTGCCCGTCACATGGATGCCTATTATAATCAGGACGCGCCACTGATATCGGACTGGGAGTACGACCAGCTGATGCTGCGTGTGAAAGCAGCCGAAAAGGAGCATCCCGAATGGATCACTCCGGATTCACCGACACGCAGAATTGGCGGAACTGCAAAGCGCACAGCGGGAGTGAAGGTGACGCATCGGGTGCCGATGCTGTCCATAGAGGATGTGTTTTCCCATCAGGAAGTACGCGACTGGGCGGAAACGATCCTGAAAGCCCATCCGGGGTGTGCTTTCTCAGTGGAAACCAAAATAGACGGTCTTTCCATGACCCTGAGATATGCAAGAAGGGATGACGGAAAACTGCATCTTACTCTGGCAGAAACCCGGGGAGACGGACTGGTTGGCGAGGATGTGACGGCAAACGCCCTGACCATTCCGGATGTGAAAAAAGTGCTGGACGCGCCCTGGGAGATGCTTGAGATCCGCGGAGAAGTATACATGAGCCATGCGGATTTTGATCGTTTCAACCGGGAACAGGAGGATAACGGGAAAAAGACTGCGGCGAATCCCCGCAACCTGGCTGCTGGGACGCTTCGTCAGCTGGACCCTGCGATAACCCGGGAACGCGGGCTCAGAATGTTTGTTTTCAACGTTCAGCAGGGCGATGAAGAAGTGTACAGGGAGCATATCACAGGCCTTGATAAGCTGGAAAAACTGGGCGTGCCGGTGGTGTGGCACAAAAAGTGCAGCACTGTGGAGGAGATCCTTTCCGCGATCGATGAAATCGGAGAAATGCGGGGAGAACTGGATTATGATATTGACGGTGCGGTAGTGAAGCTGGACGAAGTGGCATTGAGACGCGAGTTTACAGCCGGAAGCAAGTACAGCGCCGGGCATATTGCCTATAAATATCCGCCTGAGGAAAAAATCGTGAAAATGGATGAGATCCTGGTGGATGTTGGACGTACAGGAAAGCTTACATTTACCGGAGTTTTTCACGACCGGGATACCGGGAAGCCTGCCCGTCTTTGCGGAACACAGGTGAGCCGTGCTACATTGCATAATCAGGATTATATTAACGATATGAAGATCGGCGTGGGGGGATGCTACCGGTTGTTCAAAAGCGGCGAGATCATCCCCAAGTTGAATGGCTGTGTGGAAGAACCCGAAAGTGTTTTTAAGGCGCCGGAATTCTGCCCGGTATGTCAGGGAAAACTGATCCGGGAGGAGGAAACGGCGGATATCCGCTGTGAAAACCCGGCCTGCCCGGCTCAGCTGAGCCGGACGGTGGCATACTTTGCATCTCTTGACTGTATGAACATCATGGGCCTGGGTGATACGCTGGTGGAAACACTCATCAGGGAAGGTTATCTTACCAACTATGCAGATCTTTATCGTCTGAAGGACCGGCGGGATGAACTGATCAGCAAGGGGATCATCGGGAAGGAAAAAAACACCGACAAGGTGCTGAAGGCGATTGACGACAGCCGAGGGAACGATCCCGTCAGGCTGCTCACCGCTCTTGGGATCCGCAATGTGGGAAGGCGTACAGCCGGGGATGTGATGAAGCATTTTTCCGGTATTCGTGAATTGATGAACGCGTCCCGGGAAGAGCTGATGACGGTGGAGGATGTTGGCCCCGCGACTGCGGAAAGCATCACTTCTTTCTTTGCTTTGGCCGGAAACCGGGCTTTGATCGATGAAATGGAAGAGTGCGGAGTGAATCTGAAAATGCCGGAGAATGTTTCAGGCGGCAATGCTCTTGAGGGCCTTACGATCGTGGTGACCGGTACTCTTCCCACTCTCGGACGCAGCGAGGTGACGGAGCTGATTGAAAAGAACGGCGGAAAATGCACAGGCAGTGTCAGTAAAAAGACCAGTTTTCTGGTGGCGGGAGAAGCGGCCGGAAGCAAGCTGACGAAAGCGCAGGAGCTCGGGATCCGCGTGATTGACGAAGCAGAGCTGCTGCGGATGATAAACGGGCAAAGCGCACTGTAGACTGTTCAGAAAAGCAGGATGACTTGATTTTTTCAGGGTTTCGTTCTACAATAAGATCAAGCGATGTTGATCGCAGACAGGAAAAGAGGAAAGATCAAAATGAGTGAATGCACCCATGACTGCTCCAATTGCAGTCAGAACTGTTCATCAAAAAAACCGGAAAGCTTGCTTGAAAAGCCCCATGAGGGTACTGAGATCAAAAAGATCATTGCCGTGGTAAGCGGTAAGGGCGGCGTTGGAAAATCCATGGTGACTGCGCTGCTCTCCGTAATGGCACGGAGAGAAGGAATGGAGACGGCTGTGATGGATGCCGATATCACCGGGCCTTCCATTCCCAAGGCATTTGGCCTGCATGAACCGGCTCTATCGGATGGGGAGGCAATACTGCCTGTTCAGACGAAAACCGGTATTGACGTGATGTCGCTGAATCTTCTTCTGGAGGATGAGACCGATCCCGTTGTGTGGCGCGGGCCGGTCATTGCCGGAACGGTCAAGCAGTTCTGGACCGATGTGGCCTGGGGCAGGAAAGATATCATGTTTATCGACATGCCTCCCGGAACCGGCGATGTTCCCCTCACCGTGTTCCAATCGATTCCTGTGGATGGGATCATCGTGGTCACCACTCCCCAAAGCCTCGTGAGCATGATCGTCGAAAAGGCGCTGAACATGGCCAATATGATGAATATTCCCGTACTCGGCATCGTGGAGAATATGAGTTATGTGGAATGCCCCGATTGCGGAAGGCATGTTGACGTATTTGGCGAAAGTCATGCGGATGCTGTGGCAGAAAAGCACGGGCTGAAGGTGCTGGGAAGATTGCCCATCAATTCCAAACTGGCGGCAGCGTGCGATCAGGGCATGATCGAGCTGTTTGAAGGCGAATGGCTCAAGGATGCAATGGATATGATCAAATAACGAAAGCGGGTCCGATTTGCGGGCCCGCTTTTTGGAGGAAAAGGGATGAGTACATTAACGGTTTATATCGGATCTTTTAAAAAGGGTCCGGGCGGTGCGATCCTCAAATGCGCTTTTGACACGGAAACCGGAAAGCTGACGGAAACGGGAAGGCTGAACACGGTGCGCCCTTCTTATCTTCTGCTTGACAGGGAACATAAGCTGCTTTACTGTATCCGTGAGGCGAACGAGATAAACGGTGTTTACGGCGGGGGAATAGAATGTATTGACGTATCGGGCGGGAAAATGGTTTCGCTCAGCCGGCAAAGTCTTGGAGGTAAAGGACCGGCGCATCTTTGCCTGAGGGATGGATGGCTGATCACAGCGCTCTATGGAGAGGGCGGCCTTACGGAAACCAGAGTGAAAAACGGAGTGATCGAACCGGTCAGAAATGTGATTCGGCACACCGGGAAGGGAACGGACCCTGAAAGGCAGGAGCAGCCCCATCCGCATTATGTTTCCTTCATGCCGGATGGAACGCATCTTGCTGTGTGCGACCTGGGGCTTGACAGGATCTTTGTTTATCCCTATCATTCGGATACCGGATTATCCCTCTATCCGAACGAGATCGAAGCTCCTGCTGGAAGCGGTCCGAGGCATCTGGTGTGGTCAAGGGATAACACGATGATGTATGTGGTGACGGAGATGGGCGGCACGCTGCTTACATACCGCCTGACAGGGAACGGAAACGCGCAATTGTCAGGATGCGTGTCTACGCTTCCTGAAGAATTTGCCGGTGAGAACACGTGTGCGGCGATCCGCCTGAACCGGTTGGGAAATGAACTGGTCATAAGCAACCGGGGGCATGATTCATTGGCCTTCTTCCGTTTGGATGAAAAAGGAATGCCTTATCTGACCGGTCGGGTGAGCACCGGACTGTGGCCGCGGGATGCGGAATTCAGCCCGGACGGAAAATGGCTGCTGTGCGCCAATCAGAATTCCGACACGGTGGATGTGTACCGCTATCAGAGCGAGGGGGACGACGATATTGAAAAACGGGTCCGTTTGATCGAAGAAAATCGTTTTCACACGGATATCATGCCCTGCTGCATTGTGTTTTCTGAAGATGAATAAACGAAATAAGCATGGCCTCTATAAGCAGATTCCGATAAGTTGGTAATATCATAGTACTGACATAGGGTAGCTGCAAGGCGGCTGCAACATAGAAGAACAGGTATATCTGGGAATCAATTCCTTGGGTATGCCTGCTCTTTTCTTTTGCTTATATTGTATTCAAAGTCATTGTTGTAAAAAGCTGTTTGTTTCTTGAAGAATAGAGTTCTTTCACATTGCAATACAAAATCCGCCTCTTGATCAGGATATGTAATATAGCAGCATTTACAACATGAAAAATCTCGTATATCCGGCTTATCTTAGAAAGTAAACGATTACTTGATTAGTAATCCTTTATCTTTTATTGTCAATATGTATCTGTTGCCAATGAAGAAATGTATGTCCATTTATATGATTAGAAAAAAGGAGAGTGAAAATATGAAAGTATACGGATATATCCGCGTATCTGCAAAAGACCAGAATGAAGACCGCCAACTTATCGCCTTGCACGAAATGGGCTTGGAGGACAGAAATATCTTTGCGGATAAGCAGTCGGGGAAGGATTTTGATCGTCCGCAGTATAAAAAGCTGGTAAGGAAACTGAAAAAGGACGATCAGCTCTTCATCAAAAGCATCGACCGTCTTGGCAGAAACTATGAAGAAATACAGGATCAATGGCGGATTCTTACGAAAGACAAAGGTGTAGATATTTGCGTCCTTGATATGCCATTATTGGACACCAGACGAGGGAAAGATCTGGTTGGAACATTTCTCAGCGATATCGTTTTGCAAGTCCTGTCTTTTGTGGCAGAGAACGAGCGCACCACCATTCGCCAGCGACAGGCAGAAGGTATTGCAGCAGCAAAAGCACGGGGCATTAGCTTTGGCAGACCGACAAAGCCGCTACCAGAAAATTTCCGCCATTGCTATCAAAGATGGAAAAATGGTGAAATCACCGGTACTGCGGCAGCAAAAGAATGTGGAATGCCATTATCAACATTTCGTTATCGCGCAGAGATTTATAAAAATACTAGAATATTGTAAGCATGTATTTGTTTGCAGGAAAGTGTACTTTTCTGCAAATAAATACACCCATCCATACTACAAATATTATAGCTTATTTATCTGATAAAGTCCATTACAAAAAATAATATTCTATCTTTGTTAGGCTTCGGGTTGATAAAGAGACTCATTATTTGCTTACGAAAAAGTACACCTTCATGTAAAAACACAAATGGAGAGTACTAAAAGTGAGCAATGTTAAAGATGCTACAAAGAGACCACGCGTAGTTTCAATTTTCTCTGGTTGTGGAGGACTGGACTTTGGCTTTCATATGACTGGATATGAAACAGTATGGGCTAATGATTTTGCTGAATGGGCATGTAAATCCTTTGCTGCCAACTTTGGTAATGTTATCCATCATAAGGATATAACTTTGATTGATCCTTATATTGATACCACAATTCCGGAATGTGATATTGTGCTGGGCGGTTTTCCATGTCAAGATTTCTCAATAATTTGGAAACAGCCTGGCTTAAACGGAACCCGAGGTGGTTTGTTTAGGCATTTTGCAGAATTTGTTGATGCAAAGAAACCAAAAGCATTCGTTGCTGAGAATGTAAAAGGACTCATTACTGCTAATGATGGGAAAGCAATTGAGACTATCATTAAAGACTTTGAGAGCATTGCACCTGGATATATTGTAAAACCCCATTTATACAATTTTGCTGAATATGGAGTGCCTCAGTTTAGAGAGCGCATTCTATTTGTCGGTGTCAGAATTGATACCGGATTTAACTTTGTTCATCCGAAGCCTTCTCATGGTCCGAATGGTACGCTTCCTTATGTTACTGCTGGGGAAGCGTTAGAGGGCGTTGAAAAAGTTCTTACCAATAACGAGCATATAAACATCAAGGAAAAGACACGTCAAATTTTGGAATTGATACCTGAAGGCGGTAATTTTACAGACATTCCTAAGGATAATCCATTGTATGTTAAAGGTATGATTAGCCATGTTTATCGTAGAATCAAGCGGGATGAACCTGCAAAGACTATCATAGCTGCTGGCGGTGGTGGAACATGGGGCTACCACTATCCGGAACCCCGTCCTTTAACCAACAGAGAAAGAGCAAGACTGCAATCCTTTCCAGATGATTTTACTTTTAAAGGCAGTGTGACCGAAGTTCGCAGACAGATTGGTAATGCAGTTCCTCCAGTTGGTGTACAGGCTGTTGCCAGGAGACTGCTGCCTTTGTTTCTATGTGACTACGTACCTGTAGATTTACAGCCTGAATACGACAAGATGAAGGCTATGACTGTTAAGCAGCGTCTTGAATATGTGACTTCTCAGATGTACTAAGGAGGATTGGTTATGGAGCTTTTATTTTCCAATTATCCTCCTATGAAAACTGGATGTAAATCCTTTTCTGATACCTTCTATGGTCTGATTCCCCAGGCAACCAAATTAGATATTGCTGTTGGTTATGTTTCGTCTGATGCATTGCTTGAACTTCAAAAGACTATTGAACTGAATAGCAATATCCACACTATGAATCTGATCATTGGCATGCACTATTTTGATCATTTTACGAAACTGCAATATGATGCAGCGATACATCTGAACGATTTCCTGATGAGCAACAAACTGGGTGGTGTAAGATTGGTTTACGCCTTTCGCTATCATGGCAAACTTTATTCTTATAGCAATGATGAGAAACCATTTGCTGGAATCATAGGATCCAATAATTTGAGCAGTATTGTGGATGGAGGTGTCCATGTTTATGAGAGTTCTGTTCTGTTACGTGACGCCTCGTCTGTTAAGCAAATGAATGATTTCATTTCAAAACTTATGCAGACTTCCACAAAAAATATCGCTGAATTGGAGATTGACACATTTAAAGATGAAAATGCATTATTGGATGGACATGAATTTGTAGAAAAAATATCTCCGCAAAAACTTGCAGCAACAATGAATGCGAAGACAGATATTTCTTTTGAAATTCCCATAAAACCCTACGAAAAATCCCCTCAAAGTAATTTGAATGTGTTCTTTGGAAAAGGACGTGAATCCCAAAGCGGACTTGTAAAACCCCGTCATTGGTATGAAGTTGAATTGATTGTTCCCAAAGACGTAGCAAGTCAGCCGGGGTATCCGCAGAGTCAAACTGATAATTCGGTGTTCACAGTTATAACAGACGATGGTTGGTCTTTCAAATGTAAAGTCAGCGGAACTAACAGTAAAAACTTCCGCTCTGAGGGTGATTTAAAGATTCTTGGTAAGTGGTTGAAAGGACGCTTGGAGAATTCAGGCGTTCTGACAGTTGGTACCCCTGTTACGGCAGATACGCTGAAGCGTTACGGACGTAACTCTTTTACATTCACACAAACGACTATGCCGGGTGTATGGTTTCTTGATTTCGAGGTGAAGAAATGAGCTACTTACAATCTTATTTGAACAGAATTTATAACAGAGGAAATCCTTCACTTGCGGATACGATTAACAAAACAGTCCATGATGTAGTGCCACAATACATTTCAAATTTCTCTTTCACCGAGCATGTTGTAAGTTTGCTAGTAGGCGATGTGCAGAGTGGCAAAACAAGCCATATGTTTGGTATTATGTGTGCTGCTGCAGATGAAAGCTTTATGAATTTTGTCTTGTTGACAACCGATAATATATTACTGCAACAGCAAACGTATCAGCGTGCTTTACGTGATCTGTGTGATTTCTGTGTATGTGATGAAACAGAGTATTTGAAATTTGTTCAAAACAATTTGCGTAAACCTACAGTGATTGTGATGAAGAAAAATTCATCAGTACTGAAGCAATGGAAGAACAATTTTACATCAACAAACTTCTGCACGGGTAATCCATTGTTTATCGTTGATGACGAAGCTGATGCGGCCAGTTTGAACACGCAGGTCAACCAAAATAAACAAAGCACCATTAACAAAAATTTGGAGGCAATAAAAAAGACGTCTTCAAGCAGTATCTATATGGAAGTTACCGGTACTCCGCAGTCCATTTTGCTGCAAACGGAAAAGAGCGGGTGGAAACCATATTTCATCTATTATTTCAAACCCGGCAATGGATATATGGGTGGAAACTTTTTCTTTCCGCCAGAACCACCAAAGCATATTATTTTTACAGATAATGATGAAGCAGAAGAACTATTGAATGATGATGAATTTCCAGAGAATGGATTGAAAACTGCGTTGATTGCTCACTTGGTTTCTTCCGGTCACATTATGTTGAATGGTGGAACCGTGTGCAATTTTCTGATTCATCCCAGTATAAAAACCAGTCAGCATTCCTGCTTTGCCAATAAGATTGGTAGCTATCTGAATGAGATTTCTCATTCTCACGATGAACCGGAGACACGGGAAGCATTTGAGTTGGTATATGAATCTCTGAAAGAAACCAAACCAGACATTCTTTCCTTTGAGCGGATTTATTCTTACATAGCTGACCAACTGCAAAATGACAGAATTCGTATCCTAATGTTGAACTCTGTTGTGTCCTATGATGATAACACACAGTATGATACCGGTATCAATATACTTGTCGGCGGAAACAGCTTGGGCCGTGGTGTTACATTCCCGCAGCTTCAAACTATCTATTATTGTCGTGTTGCCAAAGCCCCACAGGCAGATACAATGTGGCAACATGCAAGAATGTTTGGCTATGACCGTGACCCCGGTCTGCAACGTGTGTTTATGCCGCCAAAACTATATAAACTGTTTTCTGATATTAACAGAACCAACAATAGCATAATCAAGCAAATTGAGAATTCCAATAACGGTCGCAATATCAAAATTTTCTATCCTACCGGTTTGAAACCTACGCGAAAAAACGTGTTGGACAAAAACGCTATTTGTATTTATTCCGGAGGCGTCAACTACTTTCCGTTTTATCCGATTAACAAGGATATTGCAGTCATTGATGCCTTGCTGCAGCCTTTCACAGATGATGTATATTCTGTCAATCTTAAGATACTGGTTAGGATTATTGAACAGCTTGATTCTGAGACAGTGAATGATTGGAATTCAAAAGCCTTTATTGGCTTTGTCAATACACTATCTGTTACGGATTCTTCAATTCAAGGGAAACTGATTGTCCGTAGGAATAGAGATATTGGTAAAGGGACTGGCACATTACTATCTCCTGCTGATCGAAACATAGGAGATACTTATCCTAATGAGTTGGTACTTACCATGTACAAGATTACCGGCAATAAGGACAAGGGGTGGGAGGGAACACAAATTTGGATTCCTAACATTAAGCTACCGGGTGATTGTGTATACTATGCTGGTGAAAATGTATAGAATTGCTGGAGGTGATTTTTGTGGCAGACACAAAAACTCCTGATGAACGCAGTGTGAATATGTCTCATATTCGGAGTACTAATACCCGTCCGGAGGAAATTGTCAGAAAGTATTTATTCAATCATGGTTTTCGCTACCGTAAGAATGACAAACGATATCCAGGCAAGCCTGATATTGTCTTGCCCAAATACCATACTATTATTTTCGTTAACGGCTGTTTTTGGCATATGCATGACTGCGCCAGATCCAGACTACCACGCTCCAATCAAGACTATTGGAAGCCCAAAATTGAACGTAATTTTGAACGGGATATGGTAAATCAAAAGAAGCTTGAGGCTGATGGTTGGAAAGTAATACAGATTTGGGAATGCGAGTTAAGAAAATATATGGCAGAAGAACGTTTGTCTTTTTTGTGTGAAGAAATTATAAACAGTAATCAAGTTTGACGTAAATCTTCTTGTTAATGAAGGCACACTTCTGTACCTTATTAGCATTTTCAAAATTGATCCGAAGAATGGAAATACTTATTTTCTGCTTGTGTAATAGTTCTTTGATTAACAGTTACTGGCTTATTTGAGCGCTTCCAGGAGCACATCCAGGTTTTTGTACATTCCTTCGATATAGCTTTCCGGGGTGCCGTCGCCGGTCACCAGCGGGTCCAGTTCAAAAATGGGTGCGCCGGTCTCGCGTGAAACGGTTTCTGCGGGAGAGGTACCATACTGGGGTTCCACAAACAGAGGCGGATTCCGGTATTCCTTCACGATCTTGACCAGCTCAGACAGCATGCGCGGGCTGATGGATTCCTCAGGTTCCAGGGCGACCACGGCAGGAACGTTCAGGCCGTAAGCACGGGCAAAATAGGGAAAAGCCTCATGGAAAGTGATCATATCCCGGCAGGAAACGGAGCTTAGCTTTTCCCGGATGTCGCTGTCCAGCTTTTCCAGCTTTTCGCAGTAAGCGTTCAGGTTGGCTGTGATCGTTTCTTCCTGTTCAGGGAAAAGAACGGTCAATCCCGCCGCCATGTTTTTTACCATCTGTGCGGCATTCATGGGGTCGAGCCAGAGGTGGGCGTTGAATTCGGTCTCTCCGCTTTCGGAGGGGAGAAGCTCGATCCCTGTGCTGCTGTCGATCAGAATCAGATCGGGGCACTGGATAACCACATCGTTCAGATATCCTTCCATACCGGCGCCACAGAGCAAAAGCGCATCACAATTGTGCAACGTGCGAATATCGCCTGTGAGCAGCTGATAATCATGCAGACAGCCTGTGGCGGGTGCTGCCAGGCAAACCAGGGCAATATCATCTGTGCCGATAAGCAGGTTCTGAGCCAGCACCCAGATGGGATAGAAGGAAGCGGCAACGGTATGCTTTTGTTCAGCTAAAACAGGAGAACAGAGAAGCATGGACAGGATGAGCAGCATTGTAAACAGTTTTTTCATTTTACAGTTCCTTTCATTTTTGATTCATGATCTCTTCTGCGTTTTTGATACGGGCGCTGAGTGTGGGATGATCGTATGTGAGCTTGACCAGCAGCGGAGAGGGAGAAAGATCGGACAGATTATCCCGGGTCAGCTTGATAAGCCCGTTGATCAGGTCATGACCGTAACCTTCCCGAACAGCCTGACGATCCGCCCTGAATTCCGCTTTGCGGCTGTATGCACCGCGTATCAGGCCGATAAATGGCAGGATCAGTTCCATTTCGATTTCACTGACCAACAGCATGCAGAAGCCGTAATTGATCCCGGAAAAGCCGAAAGCCGCGCTGATTTGTTCTGTTCGTGCTGTGAACCATATCATGACCGCCATCGTAAACATCATCAGCCCGCTGATCAACTGGAGATGGAGCGTATCTTTGTTGAGACCGTGGCCCATTTCATGAGAAAAAACGGCGCAGATCTCATCCGGAGTAAGGGAAGAGATCAGGGTGTCATACAGAACGATCTCTTTGCTTTTGCCAAAGCCGGTAAAATATGCGTTGGCTTTTGTTGTGCGCTTGGACGCGTCCATTACAAAGATCCCTCGCACAGAATAACCGTGAGAAGTGAGGAGCAGGGACAGTTTATCCCTGAGTTCTCCCTCTTCCAGCGGGGTGAAGCGATTGAAGATGCGGGTGAAAAACGGGGCAAGAAACGAGATGATGAAGATCAGCAGGATAAGGCACAGCGCAAAGATCAATACTCCCGCATCTCCCAATCGGTTGATGCGGATATAGAGCAGCGTAAGCCCCACGGACAGGAGCATGCTGAACAGCAGTTCCTTGATGATGTCTGAAACAAAGGTTTTCAGCGTGCTTTTGTTAAAACCGTATTTTTCCTCAATCCGGAAGGTGTTTACCCATGAAAAGGGGATGGAACAAAGCTCGGAAGCAAGCGCATTCAGAAGCAGCACGGCAAAGGCCTGAAGATCGGCATTCCCGGGGAAAAGCCCCGCGAAGGATGCGTAAGCATCTGTGACATACAAAGTGAACATCACCATGAACATCAATGCGTCGCTGATCATGGTGAGACGGCATTTCTCATGATGATAGGCTTTCCATTGCCGGTATCGATCAGGATCATACACATTTCTGACATTAGAAGGAAGCTCGTTCCGGTCGGAAAAATACTGCAGCAGATGCAGAAGGGTTTTCCATAAGAACACCCAAATAAGTAAAACGAGGCAGATCTGTTTGAGGCTGATGGTGATTCCCTCCTTTTCCGCTCAGGTGGATCAGCTGAACGGATCGATTTGCTTTATACTATAACATAAGTTAGCTTAAAATCAAGGATTCCTGTCAGTTTTTACTTGCCCGATGAAGCATTAGCAGGTATAATATAGATGTGCTCTTATGCGCAAAGAGGAACCTCCGTTTACCGGAGGAAAAAGGAGACAGAAAAATGTCCAAACAGATGACTGCGTTGATTATCATGGATGGCTTCGGAATCAATCCTGTACATGAAGGAAATGCCATATATACTGCCGGTACACCCGAACTGGATCAGCTCTGGAAGGAATTCCCTCATACTCAGCTAGGTGCGAGCGGAATGGATGTCGGTCTTCCCGACGGTCAGATGGGAAACAGTGAGGTGGGGCATCTCAACATCGGTGCGGGCCGAATCATCTATCAGGAACTGACCCATATCACCAAGGATATTCAGGAGGGCACCTTCTTTAAAAAGGAACCCCTGATCTGGGCAATGGACACGGCGAAGAAAAACGGCACCCGTCTTCATCTGATGGGCCTGCTTTCCGATGGTGGTGTGCACAGCCATAATACGCATTTGTATGCTCTGCTTGAAATGGCGAAGCAGCGGGGACTTAAGGATGTGTTTGTTCACTGCCTGCTTGATGGGCGCGATGTGCCGCCTACCAGCGGAAGCGATTTTGTGCAGCAGCTGCAGAATGAGATCGACCGTATCGGTGTTGGCAAAATTGCGACGATCCAGGGACGCTTCTGGGGAATGGACCGCGATAACATCTGGGATCGTGTGGAAAAGGGTTACAATGCCATTGTGATGGGCGAGGGCGTTCAGGAAACCGACCCTGTACAGGCGGTTAAGAACAGCTATGAAAACGGAAAGACCGACGAATTCATGCTGCCCACCGTGATCTACGAAAATGGCAGGCCTGTGTCCCAGGTGGATGCCGGTGACAGCATCGTCTTTTTCAACTTCCGGCCCGACCGTGCCCGTCAGATCACGCGTACCTTCATCAAGGCTGATTTTACCGGCTTTGAGCGCAGAAAGGGTTTCATTCCGGTTCAGTTTGTGAGCATGACTCAGTATGACGCCACCTTTACTGAGCTGAAGGTGGTGAATCCTCCTGAAACTCCGAAGAACACCCTGGGAGAGTACCTCAGCTCTCTTGGCCTTACGCAGGCCCATATTGCCGAAACCCAGAAATATGCCCATGTCACCTTCTTCTTTAATGGCGGCGTTGAAGCCCCGAACGTGGGGGAAGACCGTTTCCTGATCGACAGCCCCAAGATCGCTACCTTTGATATGAAGCCGGAAATGAGTGCTCCCGAAGTGACGGAGAAGGCGCTTGAACTGATCAACAGCGGAAAATATGATGTTATGATCCTGAACTATGCCAACTGTGACATGGTGGGACACACCGGCGTGATGGAAGCCGCTGTGACCGCGGTGAAGGAGATTGATAAGGACGTTGCGATCCTGGTGCGTGAGATCCTGAAAAATGGCGGCCGTGCCTTCGTGACAGCCGATCATGGCAATGCAGACCAGATGGTGAATCCTTCTACCGGCGAGCCTTTCACCGCACACACCACCAATCCGGTCCCCTTCATCGCCTGCGATCCTGCTCTGAAAGGAAGGGAACTGCGCGAAGGCGGGCGTTTGGGTGATATTGCACCTACGATGCTGGACAGCATGGGCATCCGTCAGCCTGAAGAAATGACAGGTTCCTCGCTGATCAAATGACAGGATATTTCTGCGAAAAGTGCAACCAGCTTAATGGCAGACGGCAATGCATGAAATGCGGGAAGAATCTGCCCAATGCCACGTATCGGGAAGTGTGGAACGTGGTGCGCGTGCCTGTGTCTGACGGCATTTTGTGGAAAAGGGTGATCCTGATCCTGTTATCGGTGATGGGCATCCTCACTTTGCTGTCTGCGCTGTTTTGCGTTCTGTCACGGGATATAAACGCACTGATCGATCAGGGAGCGCTCATCGTGATCATGGCTCTTCTGCCGGTGGGGATCCTGTTTGCAGGGCTGGTGATGCTATTGCAGGGAAGAGAAAACGTGTGGTATACCCTGGCAAACACCGGCGTACGGGAGCAAACCTGGCATAGGCCGTCCCGTATTCACAGCTGGAGCCGGTTTGAAAGCTACCGGGCTGAAAATGCTTATCCACAGCCGGATGGGTCGATCCTGACAATGACAAAGGAAAGGACGATCAGATGGAAGGATGTGTGCAGGGTTCGTTTTCAGGCGGATAAGGGAAGGATTCTTCTTTACCATACGCCGCATGTGGCGCCGCTCACACTGCGGATCCCGGCCGATGAATATAATGAAGCGGAAATGCTGATCAAAAAAACGTGTAAGGGGAAATTCTGATGCAGATCCTGATCCGCTACCACGCCCCTGTGACCCGGATCACAAAGCTGCCTCAGGGAGACTGGATCGATCTGAGAGCGGCAGAAAAGGTGGAAATGAAACAGGGAGAACACAGACTGATCAGTCTGGGGGTTTCGATGAAACTGCCCGAGGGATATGAGGCTCACGTGCTCCCCAGATCCTCTCTGTTCAAAAATCATGGCCTGCTGCTGGTGAATTCATGCGGAATCATTGATGAAAGCTATTCCGGCGATGGGGATATCTGGTATTTCAATGCCTATGCGACCCGGGATACAGTGGTGGAATTTGACGAGAGGATCTGTCAGTTCCGACTGTTTGAAAAAATGAAAGAACCTGAGATCCTTGAAGTGGATCACCTTGAGGGGCCGGACCGGGGCGGGTTTGGTTCAACAGGGATAAAGTGAACAATAAAAGGGCTGCGGCACAGCCCTTTTATTTATCGGATCCACGTATTGCCGAGCGCAGCACGCCAGGCACCGACAAAATCAGAAACGGTACGGTAGCGCCGGGAACGGTTTTCTTCCATGGCTTTTTGCATCACGGGATAAAGCGTCTTTGGAGCCATAAAAGCGGAAGGGGAAGGATCATCATGCTCTGTAAAAAAGCTGAGGGCCAGACGGCCCAGCTTGTATACCGTGCTGTCCTCACTGATCGTACTGCCGCGGATAAATTCCTCCGGTGCAAGGTAATCCGCTTCACCGGGCATTCGTCCGGTACGGTTTACGGCAGGGCAGAGAAGATACTGATCAATATCGCATACGAAGGAACGGGCACCGTAAAGATCCAGAAGCACGTTGCGGGATGAAAAATCCGCGGCAATGAAGCCTTTTTCTGCAAGAGTAAGATGGAGAGAAAAAATATTGTCGATCATTGCAAGCTGTGATGGAAGCGGAAGCTTCTGCATACGGGTGCGAACGGTGCGGTCACTTCTGTCGGAGGGTAAAAAAGGCTGGGCGTCCAGCCATTCAAATACCGCGGCATAGCCGTGCAGGACCGGGCCGTGAGTATAAAGTCTGGCCAAAGCCGGATGCTGTGTCTGAAGAAGCGGAATGGCATTTCGGAGGGTTTCGATCGCGTCAGAGCTTCGGCCGGTGAAGTTGAGCGTGTCCGCACCGGCCAGCTTGATAAAAAGTCTTCCGTAGGGGCCCTCCACGCCGAAGCACAGATTGCCCGATACCAGTGTGTCAAACACCCGGAATACCTTACCGTAGGGCTGAAGAAAACGCAGGTCCGGTTCTGTTTTTGCTTCGTATGGAATACCGTCGATCTCAAACAGCACGGATCTTTCTCCTTTCTGGAAAACTTCATTCCAATTATATACCAGTTTGAAGTATTATTACAGTAATGATAACTAAAAAACACGGGCTGGAAACCATGAAAGCAACGATTATTTGTTTTGTGTTGGAAAAATAAACGATATGGGTTATAATGACCATGTTTTCATTTTCTGGAAAACAGGGAGCGCTGTTTATGACCGAGATTGAGAAGATAACCCAGGCGATCTGTCTGAATGTGCGGATGATTCTGGAATACGGCGGAGAGACCTACCGCGCTGAAGAAACTGCCCGATATATGGGAGAAGGCTTTGGCATGGACGAAGTGGAGGTGTTTGCCCTTCCTACCGGTATCATGATGACTGTGAGGGCGGGAGAAGAAAGCCTTACCCGCATCGTGCGGGTGCATGCCCGGGGAACGGATCTGAAAAAGGTGAATGATTGCAACAGTGTTTCCCGCAGTGTCAGAACAGGACAAATGGATGCGGACGCTGCGCTTCGGGAGCTTTACCGTATTGAGCGTCAGGCAGCACAGCCAATGTGGGTGCTGGTACTGGCTGGAGCGGTGTCTGCCGCCGCATTCTGCATGATGTTTGGAGGCGGGATTTTTGATATAGCTGTTTCTCTGGCAATAGGAATGATCAGTGAGTTGATCCTGATCCGCCTGACAAAATTACAGATCCCCGGGCTTCTGAGCGGGATGATACTGGGTTTTATCATCACTCTGATCACCTTGCTGTGTACCCTTGCAGAACCGCAGCTGAATATCGAATCCGTGATCAGCGGTTCGCTCATGCCGCTCCTGCCCGGCCTTGCGATGACCTCGGCAATCAGGGATACCATCCGGGGAGATCTGGTATCCGGCGGGGCGAGAGTGACAGAGGCGATCCTGACAGCGTTCATGCTTGCAGCCGGCGCTGGTATCATGCTGAGCATGTGGAAGGTGCCGGTAAATCAGGCAAGCATGATGCCGTCCATTCCGGTGATTCTACTCAGCTGTGCGATTGCCACAGCGGCTTTCGGTTTTCTGCTGGATCAACCGGCCCGCGTGATGTGGATCGGCCCTGCTGCAGGCACAGCGGCTTATCTGGTGTTTATTCTGATCGGGCAGACTACAGTAGCTTACTTTGCAGCGGCAATGCTGATCTGCCTGGTGGGGGAAACGGCGGCTCGACTGATCAAGTGCACGGCAACCATGCTGATCACGGCTTCGGTCATTCCGCTAGTACCTGGTGTGGGTCTTTACCGTACCATGCTTTACCTGACAAGGGGAGAGTATTTTACAGCTGCGGATACCGGCGCGGGCACACTGCTGGGTATATTGTCCATTGCGCTTGCCATCACGGTGGCATCGCTTCTGTTTGTGATCCTGCACACGATGGGAAAAAGAAAAAAGGAGAAATCACATGCGCATATTGATCACCAATGATGACGGCGTCAATTCGGAAGGGATCCGGGCAGTGATCCGCGCAGCCCTGCTCCGCGGGCATCAGTGCCAGGTGGCTGCTCCGGAAAATCAGTGCAGTGCCAATTCTCAGCATATCACGCTGACGAATGCGATTCCGGTAAACAGAGCATATCCGGTGCCCGGCCTCAAGGAGGCTTATGCGGTGCGGGCGAAACCTGCGGATTGTGTACGGATAGCGGAAAACCTTTTTCCGGAAAGAGCGGATATTTGTATCTCGGGAGTCAATGAAGGAGAGAATGCGGGAGCTGCAGTGTACTATAGCGGAACGGTTTCGGCAGCCCGGGAAGCGGCAATGTTGGGCTATAAAGCAGTAGCGGTATCTGTAGTGGCGGGTGCCACCGAAAAAGCACGGGATCTTGCTGCTGTGAAGGCTGTGGAATGGGCTGAAAAACTGGTGGAGGGGAATATCAATTTGCCGCGTCTTGGCATTGTGAACCTGAATTTTCCTGCTTCTGACCCGAAAAACTGGAAAGAGATGCGCATGGGTACACTTAGTGACGCCTGTTTCCTGGATACCTACGTGGAAAGTATCGATCCCGAAACCGGGGAACGGTGCTACCGGGTGTCTCCCGGCATCCATACGGAAGAACCAGAAGAAGGAAGCGACTGGTATTATCTTCGCCGCGGCTTTCCGACCTGCACATTATTGGGTGCGTTTTCCGATCAGCGCGCCGGGTATGAAATGGAATTGCAGGAAATATTGCATAAAACTTGCAAAGGATGATCTGAACCGGTATAATGGACCGGGAAAGGGGTCGTACAGAGAAATGGAAGAAATATCTCTGATTGAGAAATTGAATCTTACCGGAAAGCGGCTCAGTAAGGGTCATGTCCGGATCGCGGAATACATCGAAAAGCATTACGATAAAGCTGTGTTTATGACAGCTTCTGTGCTGGGTAAAAATGTGGGAGTCAGCGAGAGCACGGTTGTTCGTTTTGCGGTGGCTCTCGGATATGAAGGTTATCCCGAGATGCAGGAATCGCTGCAGGAACTGGTACGCCACCGGCTTACCAGTGCGCAGCGCTTTGAAATGAGCACGGATATCAAGCGCAGCGAGGTGCCCAATCGGGTATTGAAAACTGACATG
>JAZLIA010000033.1:0-18299 GCA_045617125.1 Clostridia bacterium
TGGACCTTTCAACCTCCGCAATCCGGCTTCCTTCAGATTCCGCCTCACGACGGACACCCTTGCCTTTGGCTAACGGTTCCTGCTACCGAGTCCGTAGTGGACTTTCACCACCAAGTTGTCGCCCATGCCGGGCGCACCAGAAAAGAACGGGGCGAACGTGTCGCCCCGTCCGGTCATCCGATCGCAGTAAGCTTTCCCCGGGCAATGTTTTTTCCGCTTGCCTTATCAAAAAGGATCGCGGTCTTTTCAAAGCTGAACCGCACAGGCGTGTCCACCGCCCAGTCCACATCGCCAAACACCACCGCGGTCAGCTGCGTGCTGCCCGCATCCAGGCGCACGGTGGTCTCCATGCCGCTGGGCAGGGTGGAATACACCCGGGCGGAGTAAGCTCCGTTTTCGGAAAGGGACAGATATTCTGGGCGGATGCCCACCACCACCTTTTCAGGGATCGCTTCACCGGAAAGCCGGTCAAACCCGGCGGTAATACCGCCGAAGGTGACCTTCCCGTCCCGGTAAACGCCGTCTGTAAAGTTCATGGAGGGGTTGCCCATAAAGTCGGCCACAAAGATATTGGCCGGGTCGTTATACATTTCAAGCGGCGGCGCATACTGCTGGAGCAAACCGTTTTTCATGATACACACCCGGGTGGAAAGCGTCATGGCCTCCAGTTGATCATGGGTCACATACACAAAGGTGGAATCGGTGTCCCGGTGAAGGCGCTTGAGCTCCGCCCGCATCTCCATACGCAGCTTGGCATCCAGGTTGGAAAGAGGTTCATCCATAAACAGCACCTTCGGCCCCGGAGCGAGCGTGCGGGCAATGGCCACACGCTGCTGCTGGCCGCCGGAAAGCTCGGACGGATAACGCTTTTCAAATTCCTCGATGCGCATGAGCCGGAGCAACTCCTGCACCCGTTTGCGGATCTGTTCCTTTTTCCATTTCAGGTTTTCCAGGCCAAAGGCAATATTCTGATACACCGTCATATGCGGCCACAGGGCGTAATTCTGGAAAAGGAAGCCCACATCACGCTTGATGGGGGGCAAATTGATGCCCTTTTCGGCATCAAACACCACCTTGTCCCCAATGGTGATGCGGCCCTCGGTGGGGGTCTCCAGGCCGGCGATCATACGCAGAGTGGTGGTCTTTCCGCAGCCGGAGGGCCCCAGCAGGGTGATGAAGGCATTGTTTTCGATCTTCAGGTTCAGATCCTCCACCGCCACAAATTTTTCAAACCTTTTGGTTACATGTTCCAACGTAATTTCCGGCATTTTAGCCACCTACTCCCTTATCAATCGACGCTCCGGTAAGCTTGTTCACAATAAAGTTAATGAAGAGCACCACCACAATGATCATCAGGTTGATCGCGTTTCCGAACTGGGCCCAGCCCTTTTCAGAATACTGCATCAGCATGGTGGTAAGAATGGTGTTGCTGGTGGGCACAAGCAGCACAAACAGGGAAAGCTCGCGCATGCAGCTGACCAAAGGAAGCAGATAACCCGAAAGGAAGCTGCTCTTCTGGATGGGGAAAATGACCCGCAGCATCCGCTTCCACCAGGGCACACCGGTGATCACCGCGGCTTCTTCGATCTCGCCCGAGAGCTGCAGCATCGCGCTGACACCGGAGCGGGAGGCGAAGGGCAGATACTTGATCGCGCCGGTCAGCACCAGCACGCCCATGCCCAGCGGGATCGCCAGACGGGAGCTCATGGAAAGGTAAATGGCGCCAAAGGCCAGAGAGGGCATCAGATAGGGGAAGAAGGACAGGTTGTTCACCCAGTTGGCCAGGCGGCTGCCGCGGCGTCTTGCCACGCCATAGCCTACCAGAATGCCGCAGGTGCCCGCAATGAGCGCGCAGCTCACAGCCAGAAGCAGGCTGTAGCCCAGCGCCTTCAGCACCTTGGGTGAAAGCAGGATACCCGTGTCATCACCCTGATCCAGATAGGTAAGGCCCCGGCCGATCCAGAAATCGAGGGTCATATTGGAAAGGGAATAATCTCCCGCCTTGATGATCACAGATTCCAGAGCGAAGGTGACCAGCGGCACGACAGCCACCATCAGCAGCACAATCACCAGCACGGCGGCAATGATGCGCTTACCGGCCTTCAGATCGATCAAAGACACCTGACCGCTCTTGCCGGTCACAGTGGTAAACTGCTTGCGGCTGTTGGTGACCTTTTGATTGATCAAAAGGATACCCACTCCAAAGAGGATCATGACCGCCACCATGATATAAGCCTGTCCGGGATACTTATCCATCATGGATTTCATTTTGGTGGAAAGGGTGTAATAGCGCACCGGATCACCCAGGAACACCGGAACGGAATACGCGCTCATGCTGCTGGCAAACACCAGAAGCAGCGTGCTGAGCATCGCGGGCTTCACGATGGGCAGGGTGATCTTGCGGATGATGCGGCTGCGTCCCGTCTTCAGGATCGTGGCCGCTTCCTCCAGGTTGGCATCCATGTTGCGCAGAATGCCGCCGATGAGGATATAGGCAAAGGGCGCGTAATGCAATCCCAGCACCAGCGCAATGGGGAACGGACCGTAAACGAACCATTCCGGCATATACACATGGAACACCGAAGCCATGATACCGTTGGAGGTACGCAGACCGATCTCGGTATTCTTAAAGAAGGTCTGCCAGAAGGTGGCCAGCGTCCAGGACGGCATGATGTAGGGGAACACAAACACGCTCGAGATGAACTTCTTGCATTTGATGTTGGTGCGGGTGATCAGAAACGCCACCAGGCCGCCAAAGAGAATGGCGATGCAGGAAGCGGCCACCGACACCTCCAGGGTGTTGAGAAGGGGACGATAAAAGTTGATCCAGCTGGTGGAATTGGTGAAGCCCTTTTCACCGCCGTCATCCAGCATGAAAAACAGCCTTTCAAAATGAATGGTGGTAGTATCCCCCACCTTGAGGCCCTGCTTTCGCACCATGCTTCTTTCCGCGGAATGCACCACAAACATTTCGGAAAGCATCGTGAAAAGGGGATACAGGGTGAGCACCACAAGAACCACGCAGAAAACGAGCAGGATCACATTGGCCGGCTTGGAGAACCATGCCCTCAGCCTGCCGCCGGTGCGGGCCAGGGAAGAGGGCCGATCCTGCTTTGCAGAGGCAGATACGCTCATTCTGGAACCTCCATGAAGCGGGCAGAAGCTTTCCTGCCCGGCAAATGAGTTTAGTAAGCCCCGGCATACGGGACTGGGCAGGCGTTTTTCAAAAAGAAAGCGGCCTGCAGATGCAGAAACGGCCCGGAGTGCGAAAGGGCGGAGGATCCTCTCCGGCTTTTTATGCTCCAAAGCGTCCTGCTTCACTCAGCATGGGATAAAGAGGCCGCGGCAGGAAAACCTCCGCGGCCCCAAATTCAATGCCTTTCTTACCGAAAAGAAATACAGGGAAAAACTTACTGAAGATACTTGGTCACGAAGGTACGCACGTCATCGCCGTTATCCAGGATGAACTCAGGATCCTCCATCACCAGGGTCTGCTTCCAAACATCAATGCCCAGGTCGCCTTCCTTGGCGGGGATCACCGTGTTGGAAGAATAAGCGCCGATGGACTTGCCCCAGGGCTCGAAGCCTTCCGCACCCATCAGATACTCAATGAAGAGCATCGCGGTGTAGGGACGGTTGGAAGCGGCGGACACCATCGCATACATGGGATACATGAAACCGGAGAAGGGCTCCACGGCATAGCCGTTGGCGGAAGCATCATACTGAGCCACGGTGAGGTTGTCGGTGAGCACGGAAGAGGAACGCAGCTTGGAGAGCACGAACAGGCCGATCTTGCCGGTGGCGGTCTCCTGGCTCACTTCCTCGGCAATGGTGGTGTCGGAAGAACCGAAGGTGCAGTTCAGGAGGAACTCGGCGATCCACTTATAGCCGGCGTTCTTGTATTCGCCCAGCTCGATCTCCTTGCCCGCCCAGGCCTGATAAGCTTCGGCAAGCTTGGCGGACCAGTCGTCATTGGTGAGCATGATGAGGAAGTTCATGTTGACCTGTTCCTTCTCGGGGTTTTTGAAAATGATGTTGTCCTTCATGGAAGCGTCGGTCAGCTCCCACACGTTTTTGATGGCGGGAACATTTTCGCCCAGGTTATTGTAGATGAACAGCTTGTTGATGTACTGATGAACGAGGGGGCACAGGTCATCCTCGCCCACAAATTCCTTCACGGAAGCGGGAACGTAATTATACAGCCAGCCATCCTCGACCGCATAGGTGAGCTGAGCGCCATCCTGGATCATGACCATGTCGGCGCCCTTGCCGGCAGCGATCTCGCTTTCCAGCTTGGTGTAGATCTCAGCATCCTTCAGGTTGCTGCTTTCCACCGTGATGCCATAGGCTTCGCCAAAGGCGTTCACAGCGGTCTCAATGCGGCTGGTGTTGCCATAAACGATGAAATTGCCGGTCTCAGCCTGAGCCAGAGCGACCAGCTCGTCATGCGTAAGGTTTTCAGCGCCGGCAACGGTATCCTTCACATCGGCCAGAGCAAAAGCAGCCGTGAAGAGCAGGCACAGAGCCAGCACAAGGGAAAGAATTTTTTTCATAGGAAACCCTCCTTCAGAAAATGAATCATTCCAGCCCCGAAGGGCGGCCCTCAAAGGGCTTTAGATGGAAATATTATATTGAATTTGTACCAGAATGTCAAGACAGACGCAAAAAGCAGATCCAACAATTGAAAAAGCAATTGAAAAAGCGGGCCCGGGCGGGACCCGCAGCAACCTCTCTTCCGTTTACAATGAGCGAAGGATCCCCGGCAGATCGGAAAACCGGCACAGGCAAAGATCGGCGGACACAGCGATCCTGTTCCTTTCCATATCGTCCCGCCTGAGCAGATGCTCCGCCAGCACCGTCGTCATTCCGAGCCGCTTTGCTCCATAAAGCTCATCGCTTCCCCCATCGCCCACAAACACGGATTCCTCAGGCAACGCCTGCATTTGCTCCATCGCAAACTCAAAAATGCGTGCTTCCGGCTTGAGGGACCCGACCTCGCAGGAAAACACCGCCGTGTCAAAAGCTTCCCGAAGCGGAGATTCCTGCCAGTGAAGAATATCATAGGCGTCCGCGTTGCTGATGATCCCAAGGTGGTACCCGCTGCTTTTCAATTCTCGCAGCACAGGCATGATCTCCGGCGGCAGCTCGCAAAGCGCCTTCTGCATACGGTGGGATAAAGCGTCATGCAGCTTTCCCTTCTGCTGCACAGTCAGTTTCACCGGCAGCCGAAGGCACATCTGAGACAGGATCTCCCCGCAGCTCCTGTATTCTCCCCTGCCGCGAGCATCGGAAAATTCCTTTTCCCATACAGCCTGTCTCCAGGTCTCCTCCGAAACGGAAAGAGGAAGATACTCCTCTTTTTCCAATTCCCCGTGAGGATCCGCCAGGGTGAAAAACAGATCGAAAAAAACCGTTCTTTTCATCACTTTTCTCACTTCCGGTCCGCCGTTTTCCAGAGCGCATAGGCAAGGAAGCCCGCACAGGTCGCAAAAGCGCTGCCCGTCGCACACTCTCCGGTATTCTCATCCACGCTTTCACAGGCAATGCCGTTATCCATCCCGCAGCGCTTCAGATGCGTGAGTGCGCCGGCCACATGCCCGGAAAGAAGACTGTTGCAAATGGAAAGCACCCACGGATGCTCTGCATGCCTGCAGCCGATCTCCGCAATGGGGCAGCCCGCAAACGAAAGCGGATAGGAAGCATCCCGGATCCGTTCCTCCGTGTTTTTCCACACCTCGTCATCCCGATCACAGAAGCCATAGAACGGGAGCAGCAGCAGGCTTCCCGGCGGTTCGTCATAAATGTCATCATGCCCGTTCAGATCGGTGGACCAGACAAAGACCCACTTTCCATTCTCCTGCCTCACACAGTTTTTTAACACAGCGGCCCGCACCTTCTCAGCCCGGTCCGCAAGCTCCGGAGCATTCAGAAAATCGGAAAGGAGCTTCAGCGCAGCCCACACAAGCACGTTATCATAGGTGATGAAGGGATAGCGGCACAGATCATCCGTCGGCTGAAGGAAGGTCGCATACAGTTCCTCCGAGGGATGCCTGTAAAGCCCGAGCTTATGCAGAATGCCGTAAAGCGCCGGCCTGATCCCCGCTTCCTCCAGAATGCTCCGGTCTCCGGAGCATTCGATATATCGGCCAAGCGCAAGAACGGGAGCGCAGAGCTCGTCCATTTCAAAGCCCGGCTCCAGCACAGTCCCGTCAATATAGCGGCTGTGAGTTCCAAAGTTCCGTCCCTGCCTTGCAAACACGGCGATCAGCAGTTCCCTCGCATATCGGCTGTCAGCCTCACAGATCGCGGGAAACACCCAAAGCAGGCTGTCTCTGTCCCAATAGGCGGCGGAAACATAATAGCGCGGGCTGCGCGACGTGACCATACAAAGTTCTTCCGTGTCGATCGTGCGCCCTGTTGCATAGAAAAAAGCAAAAAACAGATTCCGGTTCAGGATCCTTTCAAGTTCCGGATCCTGAAGATGCTTTTCGCGTTTTATCAGCCACGCACGGGTCTCCTCCAGCAAAAAGTGATATCCATGGCGCAGCATTTCCTTCGCGCTCGTCGCGGCGGACACCTCTTCAAACCCGATGCCGAAAAACAGGTCCAGCTCCATGCTCTGTGAAGGAGCCAGCTGTTTTTCCTTCACGATACGAAAGGAAAACCCGTCGCAGATCCAATCCGCCCCCTGCGAAAACTCGCTGAAAGCCTGATGATCCTCCAGGATCGGAGCAAAAGCAAACAGAGGCGTGCCGGGGTTCTGGCTGAAAACGAACATTCCGTTCCAGCCGGAGCGTTTTACCTGCCTTCCCTCATCCAGCTCGATGGATTCATTGACGGTGTGGTATGTCCCGGTCCAGGTGCCTGAAGCGCCCATGTTCACTTTGGCGAAGGCAGGGCCGCGGTTCAGCGCTTCCAGATGCAAAATGAAGCCGCGGTGACCCACCGGCGCAAGATAGCGGCAGGAAAAAACAACGTTCTTTTCCTCAAAGCGGAAACCGGGGATCCAGTAATTGACCTCATCCCACACAGGTGTAAAGAAAAGCGGACGGTCATTTAAGCAGAAAAACGGAGAAAGCAGCCCGTCCTTTCCGTACATTTCCAGCATTCCCTTCTGCTGCATATACAGAAAAGAGATCCTTTCCACAACGCCGTCCTTCTCCCGGACAGCAGGCAGCGAAACATATTCGTTGCCCGTTACACAGTATTTCATGGAATCATCCTCCGTTATGATTTGATCGCTCCCTCAGACAAACCGGAAACCACAAACCTTTTCTGGAAAACCATAAAGAGAAGGATCATGGGGATCTGTGCCAGAATGGAAGCCGCAAAGATCCATTCCCACCGGGTCGAATGGGCCCCCTTCAGGGATTCGATCATCACAGGCAGGGTGATCATCTTCTGGTTTCCGCCAAGAACGACCTTGGCGGAAAAGAATTCCTCCCAGGTCCCCTGCAGGCAGAAGATCGCCATGGTCCCGATGGAAGGAAGGGCCAAAGGCAGCATCACATGGAAGAAGGTGGCGAAATGCCCACCACCGTCGATGCGTACGGCCTCTTCCAGTTCCCTGGGCAACCCCTGCAGATACCCCCTGAGGAAAAACGTTCTTCCGCACACGCCGGAGCCGACATAAAGCAGGATCAGTCCCGCCTTTGTGCCGATCAGGCCGCTGGAGCCGCCGCCCAGATTCTGCAGCACCATCACTTGAGGGATAATGCCCAGAAAACCCGGAAGCATCAGCGTGAACAGGTAGATCTTGAACAGCAGCTCCCTTCCCAGAAAGTCGATGCGCGCGAACCCGTACGCGGACAGGGAAGACACGATCACCGTAAAAAACGTGGTGAGCGCGGTGATCTCAATGCTGTTGAGGATGCTCTGCATCAGATCGGATTGGGTGAGGATATGCTCATAAGCCGTAAAGCTGATGCGGGTGGGCCAAAGATGCGGCGGGTTTGGCAAAACATAGGTGAATTCCTCAAAGGAGTTCACAAGCATGAACCAGAAGGGCAGAATAAAGATCACGACCGAGATCAGCAGAAACAGAATGAAAAGGCCGCGTTTTACCGTTTTCATGCTTCATTCCCCCCCATCTACCCGGAATATCCGGTTCATGATCACCGTAGTGAGCAGCACCAGGACCGCCGTGATCAGACCGATCGCCGCGCCCTGCCCGAATTCAAACAGATTGAACGCCTTGTCATACAATAGATACTGCAGAACGCTGGTCTTTCCCCGCGGATCACCGCCGGTAAGCATAAGCACCTGGATGAACACGCCGAAAGCGCCAATCACCATATTGACCAGCACATAGAACGAGGTGCTCTTCAGCATCGGGAACGTAATATAGATAAACTGCTGAACGGGGCCGGCGCCTTCTATGGAGCTTGCCTCATACAGATCATCGGAAACACTCTGCAGGCCGGCAAGATAGATGATCATCGCCCAGCCGATATTTTTCCACACCCCCAGCAGCCAGATCACAAAGTTGGCCGACCACTCCCTTTTAAGCCACGGAACATAAGCGTCCATCACATGAAACACATCGCGGAACAGATAGTTCACAAGGCCCGCTCCGCCGTTGCTGAACATGTATGAAAACACATTGCACACAAGCACCCAGCTGGTAATGACCGGCAGATAAAAGCACGTGCGGAAAACGATACCGAAATGCTTCATCCGGTTGATCATAACGGCAAAGATGAGGCCGAACAGCATGATGAACGGGGTGGTCACGAACGCATAAAGAAAATTATTGCGCGCGGCATACATCAGCCTGCTGCCATTCTCGGTAAACAGGGTCTTGAAATTATCAAAGCCGATACCGGTCATGGTTCGCTGAATGATATTGTAATAGGAAAAACCTAGCCTGATATTGAAGAACATCGGGTAAAGAATAAACACGCAGGTAAGGATCAAGCCCGGCAGAACGAACACGGATGCCGCTCCGAGATTCCTGACGCGCATTCTCAGCCTCAGCTTCTTCTCCCTTTGCATCATGTATTCCATGTGAGTCGACTGTACCATATCGTCCTCCTGAAAATGCGGTCGGCTTCTGCACCCACGGGGCAGGCGGTTTCAAAAAACGGAAAAGACGGTTCGGAGGGGTTTGCCCTCCGAACCGGGGCCGAAAAAATCACTTGGCCAGTTCAGCATCGATGAGACCGGCGGTCATGGTCAGGGTCTCCTGAATGTCCTCGCCCTCAAAGAAGATCATGCTCATGGCATCCTTCCACAACTGTTCAACCGTAGAAGCCTGAGGGGTGGGAATGCGGCTCTTCGCATAGCTGACCTGCTGCATATAAACGCTCCACTTGGGATCATTCTTCACAGCGTCATTTTCCACAAGGGTCTTCAGGGTCGGGATTACGCCCACTTCCAGAAGCTTGAGCTGCACTTCCTCGCTCATCATGAACTGAACGAATTCGAACGCGGCCTCCTTCTTTTCGCTGCCGGTGAAGATCACGATGTTTTCACCGCCGACAACGGAAGCGGTATTGCCGTTCCAGGTGGGGATCATCGCGGGAACGATCCTCTCAGAGAAGGGATACCAGGGGCCCTCAAAGAACATGGCATACTCGGAATTGATGCCGTCCCAGGCATCGGGGGTTCCGTCAACGTCGCGGATGGTGAACACACCGGCGTCATGCAGTTCCACCAGAGCCTTGACCGCGTTCACACTGGCTTCACTGTCCATGTAACCGGAAGCCTTGGTGAAGCCCTCATCGGTGGTCACGCCGCCGAAGAGCCAGAAATAGGGATACAGATCCCAGTCGCCCAGGCCGGAAACGTTCAGCTTGAACTGGCCGGGAGCCTTTTCCTTGCAGGCCGCCACAAATTCTTCCATGGTGGCGGGAGCGCCGTCAAAGCCCAGCGCCGCCATCTGATCCAGATTGATAACAGCCGCTTTGCAGTTGGTGTTCAGGGGCAGGCCATAGTAATGACCGTCCCACACATTGGTGGAAAGGGGCCCTTCCAGAACGGCATCCTTCAGCGCATCGAAGCCTTCAAGCTCATCCATGGGAATGATGCCGCCGAGCTTCGCATAGGCACTGGTCTTCACGATGTCAACACGGGCCACATCGGGAACCATACCGGTACCGAAGGCAGTGACCAGCATCTGGTTGAAGTCGCCGCTCTGACGCACCGCTTCCACCTTGATGCCGGGATGGCTCTGCTCAAACAGGGGAATGATAACTTCGTCAATGATGGGGGTCTCCTGGTCGCCATAGGTGTGCCAGAAGGTGATGGTCACTGGTTCTTCAGCAGAGGCATACGCGCATACGCCGAGCAGAAGAACAGCAGCGAGGAACAGAGAAACCAGTTTCTTCATGATAATCCCTCCTTTTATTTTTTCATGCGCTGTCAGCGCAGGAAAATCATATCCCAATAAGCGAGCCGCGGCAGGCAGAAGCGCACCCCGGAGCCAAACTCATCCCGGAACAGAGAAAATTCCAGGCTCTGCATGGAAAGATCCTCTTCATCGGGAGTAGACAAAAGCACCTGAGACGGGACCCGGTCGGTATAAATACACACTTCCCTGTTTTCAAGCACCGAAGGAGCCTTCTTCTTTTGATTGGTATCACGCCATTCCGCGTCGGTCCCCAGCAGATTCAGCAGGTGGATCACTTCGCCCGCTTCTCCCTCTTTGGCAAAATACCACACCGTATCCGCCCTGCCATCGGTCGACACCAAAGTATCCTGAATGCGCACGCGCCGATCGGCGGGCACAAGCTGATCCCTCAGCAGATTTTCATAGGCAGTGATAAAATCGTACATCCGCCGCATGGCAGCCTGCAGGGAAGTATCCATCAGCTTGTTTCCGTCATTGGGGAAATACTCATCCGACAGCATTCTGTCTCCGTTTCCTATCTCGATCCTGGCCCCGCCCGAAGCAAACACCATGCTGTCCATCATTCTGACAGCCGGCTCGTTGAAGGTGTGCCGCCAGTTTTTGTAATTGATGTAGCCTGCCACCACCAGCGATTTTCCGCCGCTCTGCTCAGCCGCTCTGAGGATCGCCCGGTGAATGCTGTAATAGTCGTCATAGTTGTGCCCTCGGTCGTCCTGATCCCAGGGCCAGAATTCGGCATACAGAACATCGGCATTGCTCCTGTTCACATTTTCGATGCCCTGCGCGCCCACCGGATTAAACACGAGCGCCCGATCCCCGATCGATTCCTTGGCGGCATTGAGAAACTGCGTGTAGGTGTTTTTTACAAGATAGATCGGCTGACCGTTTTCGTCATACCCCAGCGGCTGACCGTCCGCCGCGGTCATCGGCCCCATTTCGCCAATGGTGTCTCCATGCCAGCCGTCAAAACCGAAGGCTGAAAACACTTCCTTTTCCCGGGCAAAAATGTATTCCTGCCATTCTTCATTCAGGGGGTTAAAATACTGCAGCACCCCCACAGGGCCAAGGGCCGCGTTCATATCGCAGGTAAAATCACTGCCGTCCTGACGGAGAAGCCGCCAGTCAGGGTCCACCCCGCTGCCATCGGTAAGATAGGTCTGGTTTGCGGCATAGATCATATTGTATGCCAGGCAGACCATTCCGTGTTCGTGAGCCGATCGGATATAGGCCCGGATGCTGTCGCCCTGAATGCTGCGGCCGGACCAGTCATTCCACCGTTTCAGATCCTCCGCAACGGGAATATGATGGCGATACTGCCAGTCATAAAACTGCAGGCCGTTGATGTGATAGCGGTTCAGCGCTTTGATCTTATCGTTTTCAGGAGAAACGCCCGTGTAATCCCAAAGATATCCATAGCGCGGAAAACGGATCCAGGAGGAGGAACAGTCCACGCCGCAGAAGGCTGACACGACCGTTTCCCCTTCCTTCAAAAATTCCGCCCGCAGAAGATAACCGGTAAAGTCCCGATGCGGCAAAGAAAAGGAGACCCGGTCGCCAAAGCCGGAAAAGGTTTCTTCATACACGATCTCATCCAGATGAAACAGGGTGAGGCGGACCGTATCGGTGGGCGCATCCAAACAGAAGCACACCACTTCCTCCCCGGGAGCATAGCACGCCTTATCGGTGTCGATCTTCGCTGAAAACGTTTCCATTGCCATTCCCTCCAGCCCGGGCAGCAGCGCCGCCAGTATCAGGCCCCAAATAATCATAGTGATCTGAAAAACAGGTTCAAAAAAATGACATCTTCTCTGTTCCATCTCATGCTCCGTTTTCTCTGATGCTGAAAAAACATTAACATGACGGCAGGAAGACGTCAATAAGTTTTGCGCATAACCAACATAATAAACAGATATTTTATTGTACACTTGTGCAATTTATATAATTTTACTCAGGCTCTTTCCCAGCTTCAGACGAGGCGGAAGCGTAATTTCCTGCGGCCCTTCCAGGGTGCCGGTAATGATTCCCATCAGCATTTTTACAGCATTTTCCGCTTTCAGGGAAACATCCTGATGAACCGTGGTAAGCCGTGGGCGGATCACGTGGGACAGAATATTATCATCAAAGCCCGTCACTGAAATATCATCCGGGATGCGGAAGCCGTGATCGATCAGCCAGTCCATGGCATCCACGGCATAGTAATCGGAGGTGAACATGAAAAGGGTGTATTCCCCTGCCCGTTCCGCCAGTTCTTCAAACGACTGCACCCTTCTTTTTCGTTCCTTGGAAAGGAAAAAATAATCCTGTTCCCGCCACGGGATACCGGCTTCCGTCAACGCGTCCCAGTGCCCCCGCAAACGATACGCGTCCACACCGCATGGGACCGGCTGATCCCCCACAAAGAGGATGCTGCGATGCCCCGCCGCGATCGCATGCCGCGTAAGGAGGCGCATGCCCCCGCGATCATCCAGACCTACATTGTTGTAATGTTCATTTTCATGAAAATAGCAATCCACAAACACAATGGGCTTGTGGATCTGCTTTACCAGCTCCCGGCACTGATCCGCCTGAAGCCCCAGAACGATCAGGCCGTCCGTGTTCCAGAGGCCCGCGATGTGATTGATCTCGTTGATATTCTGGGCCGCGTGCAGCATCATGTAATACCCGTTCGCCTGGATCGCGTTATCCAGAGCGCCGATCATCTCACTCACAAACGGATCCTGCAAGGCATATTTTTCTTCCAGATTCGGGTAATTGGTAATGACGCCAATGATGCTGCTGGCTCCCTTCGCCAGCATCCGGGCCCCCATATTCGGGATGTACTGGTACTCTTCAATCTTGCTGCGGATCCTCTGCGCGGTCTCCGGGGACATTTTTTCCAGATGACCGTGGATCACGTTGGACACCGTTGCGGCGGACACATGCAGCGCCTCCGCAATTTCCTTGATGGTCATTTTACCTCCGCCTGTCTTTCCATGCCTAATAAGGGTTACAGCATTCATAATTACCAGGGGGGATCGGGGGCCCGTAGGCCCCCGATGATAATCGTATCGCCCGGCTTTGCCGGGCGTGCGGGGCGTTTCCGAAGGAAACATACCGATATCCGGGCCCGGCCGTACCATGATGGCTGTAATGCCATCATGGTACAGGGCTCGGATGTAATCCAGCATGAAAACACAGTTTTCATGCTGAGGGGCTATGTAATAGCCCCCATTTTATGGCTCGGTAAAGGAAATATACTTTCGCATGCAGAAGCCTTCCCGGCCTCCATAGCGCACCCGGCACCAGGTTTTGCCAATGCCCGTCACCTGCAGGCAGGTGTAGCGGGGGATCTCCGCCTGCACAGAGGAAGAGGTGCTGCAGCCGGAGCGCAGGTTGAGACTGCCGTTTTTGCTGGCCACATAGCCGTTTACAGGCTGCTGAAGCGAAACCAGAGTGGCATCCCGGGGCGCGGCGGGCGAAGGCGTGACCGCATCCAGCAAAGGAAGCGCGCTCTCAAACGCCAGATAAGCCGTCATCACATATCCGTTTTTTCCCCCATAGCTCACACGGCACCAGAGAGGCCCTTTTTCGAAAATCGGGACGCGCGCCAGATGCGGGATCTCCAGCAGCACCCGGCTGTTTTGATCTGGCCCCTCGCGCAGGTTGAGGCTGCCGCTCACGGTGACCGTGACCGCGAAAAGACTTTCTGTCAAAGGAGACACGGAGGGCACAGGCGTCGGTGTCGCCTTCCCGGCGGGCGTAACTGCAGGCGTTTTGGCAGGAACCGGCGAAGGCGTCGCCTTCGGCGACACCGTGGGCTGGGCAGGATCGAAGCCCAGGTAGCAGGTCATCACATAGCCCGTGCTGCCAAGATAGCTCACACGGCTCCATTCCCCATCCCGGGAAAGGACTGTGACCGTCTTTCCTTTGGGGATCGTGCGGAGGATGCCTGCGGATGAAGAAGCCCTGGAACGCAGGTTGAGACTGCCGGAAGCAGTATTGACCCGCGCGGTGACCGGATCGGAACCGGGCCCCGGGGTGGAAAGCACCGTCACAAAGGAATCGGAAACATATCCCTCCGTGCCCTTATAGCGGGTAAAATACCAGCTGCCCTCCCGGGACAAAAGCGGGATCACCTCTCCCCTCGGCACCGTGCGCAGCACTGTGCCGCCGGGCGTTCTGCGCAGGTTGAGACTGCCTGAAGCAGTGTTTACCCGGCCGGTAAGCGACGCATCGGTCATTTCAGCTGGAGAGGCCGGGCCGGAAGAGGCGCCGCTCCCAGTAAGCTCGCAGCCCTCATAGTAAAAATGCAGAATATCCCGGCAGATCATGCCGGAAAGCGCCATCTGCCGGGCGCCATGCTGGCTCATTCCAATGCCGTGACCATAGCGCCGGGCCAGCACCCGGAAGCCGCCCGGAATGCTTTCCACACTCCATAATTCGCTTTTCCCGGAAGAGAGATTCATGCTGAGGGGGCTTTCCAGTTCGTCAAAAATGGAAAAGGTGAGTTCTCCATAGCGCACCTGTTTTCCGCTTGTATAGGTCACGTAAAAGGTCAGCCTCGTATACAGCCGGCTCGGCGCGGCATACAATGGCACAGATGCGCTCACGTCATAAATGGTAGCAAGAGACGCTCCGTTTCCGTACCGGTCGCACAGCTTTTTGTTAAGAAGCCCTGAAAGCGTGCCGCTCAGCTTATCGGGGTCGGAATAGACCGGGAAGGACACGCATTTCGCATCGGAAAGAAGATCCCACGGGTCCTCCTTCACGGTAAGGTAATCACAGCCGCGTGAACCCCAGGCATTGAAGGCGCTCTCCGTCTGCCCGCCGTTGGACGCAGTGTAAAACGCGGCTGCCCAGCTGCCGTTATAAACAAGGGCCTGTCCGGCTGTTTGCCGCTGCGCGTCCAGGCAGTGCGCCCGCTCCGAAGGGGTGCCGTTATACACCTGATCGGAGGTGGTATCCACCACATCATAACGGATCTGGGCATTATCCCGCATTTTGCGCAGGGCATAGGTGCGGCACACCACCGCCTGGGCCTTCAGCGCTTCCACAGGGAAGCTGTCGCCCATTTCATAGGCGATCACCCCGTAAACATAGCTTTCCAGCGGCACGGAAACCGTGCAGGTCATGCGGAAGAAGCCGTTTTTCTGCTCTGAGATGAAGGTGAGGTCGCCGGGATACACGTTGGAGGGCACACGGGCGCGGGCAATGCGGGCCCCGCTGCTCTCCCCCGCCCTTTCCAGCGTGAAGGCGGTGCCGCAATCCACACTGCGGCTGCCCGTAACAAGGGTAATGCGGCCGGTAGCGGAATTCAGGCTCACTTTTGCATCCGTTCCATCCGAAAAAGTCGTGCCGTTCAGCCGGTAGCCTCCCAGCAATGTCACCTGAATGGAAAGCGGGCTGCCGAGTGAATCCAGCCTCACCCTCACCGTGCCTTCCGCTTTCATATCCGAAAAAGCCGGCGCCTCAGAAAGCACAAACGTGAAAATCAGCAAAAGGACAAAAATGCGTATTGCCGCTCTTCCGGCACGTTTTTCCTTCGTCACAGGGGGCTTCCTCCGTCTCTCCCGGCCGGGCTCCCGGTTCGGGATTTAACATATTTGTAACAATTATAATCGAGCTTCGCGCAGCTGTCAAGAAGCTTCCGGGGGTTGGGGCTGCCAAATCTGTAAAAATCACCTCTTGACCCCGGATCTTTTTACGATATAATACTTATTGAGATTTATTATCAATTAGGAGGGCGCATGCGAAAACGCAACACAGTGCAGCGTGAGCTGGTGGTGAACGCAGTGCAGCGCCTTCACAACCACCCCACGGCGGAGCAGGTATATGACCAGATCCATTCGGAGCATCCCTCCGTGGGCCTGGGCACAGTATATCGCAACCTGTCCTCTCTGTCGGAAGAGGGGCAGCTTACCCGGGTCACATTCCCCGGGGAAGCCGATCATTTCGATCACAGCCTTCACCCCCACTATCACGCGCTGTGCCGGGAATGCCATCGGGTGTTTGACGTGGAGGGCGAGCCCCTGCCCCAAATGGATGCGGGGCAGTTTGAGGCTCACGGCTTTCGCGTGGAAAGCTGCGAATTGCTTTTCCGGGGCCTGTGCCCGGATTGTGCCGCCCGGGAGGCGGAAAAAAACTCAGGTGATCATGCGGCTTGCCGCTGATGATACACAATTATTTATTTTCGGAGGTATAATGTTATGAAGTGGGTCTGCCCTGTTTGCGGTTATGTTCATGAAGGTCCCGAGGCTCCCGAAAAGTGCCCGGTGTGCAAGGTTCCCGGCAGCAAGTTTGTTAAGCAGGAAGAGGGCTTCACCTGGGCCGCCGAGCATGTGATCGGCATTGCGAAGGATGTTCCGGACGAGATCAAGGAAGGCCTGCGCGCCAATTTCAACGGCGAATGCTGCGAAGTGGGCATGTATCTGGCCATGAGCCGCGCCGCTGCCCGCGAAGGCTATCCCGAGGTCGCCGAATATTGGAAGACCGCCGCTTTTGAGGAAGCCGAGCATGCCGCCAAGTTTCCCGAGCTGCTGGGCGAAGTGGTGTCCCCCTCCACGAAAGAAAACCTCGCCGTGCGCGTGGAAGCCGAAAACGGCGCCACCCTGGGCAAATTCGAGCTGGCCAAGAAGGCCAAGGAGCTGGGCCTGGATGCCATCCACGACACCGTGCACGAGATGGCCCGCGACGAAGCCCGGCACGGCAAGGCGTTCGAAGGACTGCTCAAGCGGTACTTCAACAAGTAAGAAAAGCCTTATAAATCAAGGGTTTTCAGGGAACCGTTCGGATATGGACGGTTCCTTTTTTTATGCCACTGCCGACCTCCTCCCGCGATAAATTATGCCATTCTTATGCCAATTGGCATGAAAATCACCGAATTTGAAACCGCATTATGCCACACCAATTATGCCACTCTATTTTAGATGTAGCGATGTAAACTGTCAATCAGCTTTCATTTACAAAAAAAGTGCTGAAGCGGATCACGCTCCAACACACTATCTGGCATTTACTTCAAGCTCTTCCCTCTTTGACTCCTGCGATTCTTCTTACAAATCAAATCTTTCAGGGAACAGATCATACTCCAAGCTTCCATAAGGGTCAGCCATTTTTTCGATATTCTTACAAGTGAAATCAATTATCCAAGCGATAGAGCCTTGATAAATGTTTTCGTTACTGATTGCGTCATTCATGTCATCATACAAATCCCCAATCAGTTTACGTGCTTCTTCCTCTTTACCTAATGCGTCACGAAATTCATACGCAGAATCCTCAGCAAGAGAACCGCAACCATAGAACTCATTTAAGATAATTACTTTTTCAATCTTATTGATTTCCTGACAGTTCGCATCAATTTCATTTTCAAAAGCATCCCATGCTTCTTGAAAGTCATCAGTATCTCCATCAATGCAATCATAAAGAACACGTTCTATCTGAGAGATACTTTTTGCGGTTAGAATCTCTTTGGGGTCTCCATTCCAAATATTATCGCCACAGCAATCATCAAAAGCCTCATCAGAAACACTGGAAAACTCCAACGGATTCTGATCGGACTTAATGACTATAAACACTTTCGTTCTCTTGCCAAGCGCTTCCACGATAGTTCCTCCTCATTGTGTTCTCAATCACTGTATCTTTCGGCAATCTCTTGCAGCGCCGTTTTCATCTTTTCCTTCACACTTTCAGGCGCGACGATTTTTACCATTTTTCCTAAACCGAACACCCATCCGAAAAACTGATTGCTGACGGCAACGGGGACGGTGATTCTGAAATGCCTGTCATCCGCTTTCATGACCACGACATCCTTACCAAATCTGTCGATCACCACGCCCATCATGCGGTTCTGAAATACCATCGTCACATGCTCGACCTCGCCGCCGAACATGCTGAATGTGTACTTGGTGTAGTTCGACATGTCCAGCTTTTCAAAAGCCTCGGCTCCCTCTCGGTCAACCTTCATGTCGGCAAC